>JAJRQD010000225.1 GCA_024280435.1 archaeon
AAGATTACGTGTTAATGGTTCAACGAACTTTTTTAATGACAAAATATGGAAAACAATCAAATTTTCGCATATTGGCCAGAGAAACAAGGAGATTCTGGACAAGCTCTAATTTGGAAGGATTCAACGATTTCTTTAATGTTATTTGGAAAAGGCTATGGGATTTAAAAGTTATTACTAACTCCAAATTTCCTCCCTTAATAATTAACCCAGATCTAAAACTATCCTCAGATAGTGTTTTTATTGTTAAAAATACTAAAGATTATGATTTTCTAAATGACAAATATCATATTTCTAAAATTTTGGTATTACAGGGAGATCAGATAGATGAAAACTCGATATCAAATTTATCTGAAACCTTTATTATTTTCTTTTCAATTGAAACTTTATCAATGAGCTTTATTGATTGGCTACATAATATTCTGAAATCCAAAATACCATCGCAAAACTGTGAACTAATCATTCCTAATATCTACAGTATTAAAGACAATGTTCTCGAATATCAATTAACAAGTCTAAATAAAAAATTATGTAAAGCAGGCTATTATATTGAAAAAATTTCTGAATCATCATCATTCTTTATACAGGATAATCTTATAGATTTTAAATACACAATAATGAAAATCAACCCTTTACTAGACATAAGATCTTTAGAACCAGTATCCTTGATGATAAAAGTATGTTATCAAGATGCAGATATTCTTAAAAAACAGATTTTCCATATCATTAATCAACTTAATTACCCTAGATCTTACATAGAGACGTATGTTGTTGTAGATACAAAAGAAAATGATTTTCTAAGACAGTTTAATAATCCCAATAAGGAGAAAACTATTCAGATACTTGATAAATTTCTTAAATTTGGGATCATTGACAGAGTATACTATTCCCCAAGAAATTCAGATGAGATCGAGAAAATTAATTTTGAATGGTTTGGGATTAAAACAGATGAAACTCATTCTATCAGAAATATACCTGTTACACCTCAGTTATTTGGTATTGATAAGGCAAATGGGGCTTATGTTCTTCAACTTGATGTAGATGTATTTATTGGTCGTTATGATATTAATCATGATTATTTAGATGATATGATTTCATCATTAGATAATGAAGACGCACTTTCAGTAGGTTTCAATATATTTCATGGTAAGAAGTTGAAAATCAATGTGTATCACGGGGATGGAAAGAGTGGTTTTGTACCAGAAGTAAGATTCGGGTTATTGGATTTACAAAAATTTAATAAGCAAAAACCATTTCCTAACAGTTTGGATCCAACAAGCAACAGATTAATGTTGAGTTGGTATCGTTCAGTTGAACAGCATCAAATTGTTAATGGATTATCTTCTTTGCGAGGTGGAAATTCTCTTTCGTTTTATGTTCATCCCCCAAATACCTGGAAATCTGATTTAAATCATTACTTTGTTGTGAAGGAAAAAATAGAACAATTAAATATACCACCGATACAGATTGGTAAGTTTGATCTGTCAGGTACATTTTCAGACTGGTTATATCCAAAACGATCTGAGAATTTTATTTTTGTCATCTGTGGTAGAAATGTTAGTGTTCAGAAATTTAAAAGGTGTTGGGAATCAATAAGAAATCAAACTAGAAATGATTGGGGTGCAATTGTAATAGATGATGCTTCTGAAAATACGATTTACAGATATATCCATGATTTCTTTTCAGCGAACAATAAAGAAAATGTGACTTATCATCAAAACCATACAAGAACTGGAATTCTACATAATATTCATTCTGCACTGCATGATATCTGTATTAATCCTTATTCTGTAATTATCATTATGGATATGGATGATATGTTGTTAACAAATGATTTTCTAGAAATTTTATACCTAAAATACTTGGAAGGTGTTGAGGCAACAATTGGGAATACATTGAGATATGAGAAGGGATTATATCAATTTGAGCCAAATTTGAAAAATCCAAGAAATAAACGGTTGGGAGATGTTTGGTTGCATCCCAGAACCTTCCGAAAATATCTATTTGATTCCATCAAAATTGATGATTTTAAACATGAAGAAAAATGGATTGATCGCTTTACAGAATTAACTTATATGGTTCCAATTATAGAAATGGCGAATAACAAACATTATTTCAAGTGGCCACTTTATTTTTAGCAACCAACTTATAAAAGAAATGGGGATCACTACAAAAAAACCATTGAAACAAAAGAGATAATACTTCAAAAACCTAATTATTCAACCATAAGAAAATCAAAATATTATGAACTAATCCCATTTATCGAAATGATACAACTTCTGACCAAAAAAATATTTGTGATCTCTCAACCAATTATTATTGTCCGACATGCAGAAAAAAATCATACATTCAATGAAAAATATCCAAATGAAATGGATTGGACTAGCCAGCTATCTGAGAAAGGTATCAAGCATTGCCAGATAACCTCAATTATCTTGAATAATTACAAATTATCATTCAACATCTTGAGCAGTACTTCCGAACGAACCATCCAAACAGCAAAGAATATTTTACCTGAAGTTTCAGAGTCAAAATCAAAATTATTGAGACAATTACCTATAAAAGCAGAAAATGAATGGAATAAACTTTATGATCAATTTTCTAGGGAAGATCTGTACAATAAATGGAGAAATAATGAGATTAATAAAGAAATAATTGGTAATTATTCTGATTATCTTCATGAATTAAGAAATCTCATTGCAAGCCATCAACATGAAAATCAAGTATTGGTTGTAATCACTCATGACCATATAATCAGGTTTCTACTTTGGGCAATCAAATCAATATATTTTGAAAACATTCCTTACCTATCTGGATCTATAATTTCAATAAATGATTTTGATCAACTTATAACGAGATAATACAAGAAAATTTAATTTCCAAATTACCAAAGGCGATTTGTTGAGAAATATCATATCACTACTATGAATTTCAAAACCAATAACTAAAATCCTTGGAAAACAATTCAAACCCTTACTAAATATGCTTGAAATTGATATTGTTTACCAATGTAATCTTAAATGCTACAACACCGATATATCTTGCCGTCAAGCACCTACAACTGACCATGTAAGTGTCTCTCAAATTATTCATTCATTTGAAGAATCTAAGAAAAAAAATGGAAGCGAATTATGATTTTAGGAGAAAAAACAACTCTACACTCAGAATTTGAAAAAATAATGGAATTATTGATCAATAATAAAAAACAGGTTTGTTTCAAAAAAATTTTAACCATTTAATCTTGCCCCTGCTGATGAAAAAAAGCATATTCTAACTGATTTTAGTAATAGTTGCTGGATTACTGCATATTGTGGTATTGACCTTGGTAAAAATGGATTCTATCCTTGTGAAGTTGGTGCTTTAATGGACAGAATACTGAAGAAGAATCTTGGTTTTCAATCAATACCTCAGGATAGAAAGCAATTGTAATCGCAAATGAAAGAACTATGCAAACTATGCGGACACTTCACGTTTAGGAATTTTTGACCAATCAATACACGAACTCCAATTGATGGGGTACCTAAATCTAGGACTTGTGTACATTTATATTCGGAATACAATAATAAAGCAAAATGAATATTAATCTATAAATTGATTAATAAAGATGTAACTGCAAACACTAAATACATTCATCTTCAAAGAAAGCCCAGTTTTATATCCTTTTGATTGATAGTAACAAGTCCAAGTTGAATTAATCGAAGGAAGTCAATTTTTGTTATATTTTCCATATCATTTAGTACCCTCTCTATTTGCCTTACAAGTTTTGATTTAATTATAGGATTGTTATCAAGATATTGAGGGACTGTTTCACGTACATACCCGAAATTAATTTCATCAAATCCATAATTTGAATAATTCTCAATAAATAAAGGGATCTCTTCAATTGCAGGCACAGTGATTGTCATTCTACCAATAATGGTTAAGTTTGAAGAAAATTCCTTTCGATAATTTCTAAGTAATTGGATATTGTCCAGGACTTTCTTAAAATCAGAGCCAATATTCACCCTCCGATGCATATCTGGAGTTGCAGCATTTAGGGAAATTATTATTTTGTTAGCACCTAAAACTATATTCTTTGCTATATGCTTGTTTATTAGCAAACCATTTGATAGAATAATAAATTTGTATTTATGTTGAACGAGGTATTTTATGAAATATCTGCTTTCGCGAATACTCAGAGGTTCGCCACCCTGAATAATGATATCATTGAAATTTGAAAAATCTACCCTACTGATTAATACTTGATGATCAAGGATAATTGGATTTTTTTTAAATTTAGTAGGATGGTCACACATAATACATTCAATATTACATTTATTCCCAAAATGAATGTGAATAGTAGATATTTCTTGAAGCCCCACATGAACCGAATTCGGGCAGGTCTTCTCATTTTTATTAATGAGATTGCATTCTGAATAGCAATGCAGATTTCCAGAGAGAGATTGAGCTCGATAATACTTAATTTTCTCTCCATTAATAATATGATCCAAGGTATTTACTGATAGATCACCGATTATACCTGGTTTTATGAGACAACAGGAATAGACTTTCATATGCGGATCCACAGTAACTCCTTTCCATAAGTAAGGGCAATAAGTACTTCCCACAATTTTATACATCAATTACATCTATTTATACCATAAGAATGACCAATATATAATTGATGAATAATTATTGATAATAAATTATTTTTTGTAGAGATTAAATAAAAATGAGCAATGTATATTACTGGATATTATTGATAATTTCTTGAAGACCCTCCTCCAATGTAATTTTTGGTTTCCAATCAATATAACTTTGAATTTTCTTAATATTTGGCGATCTTTTACGAGGATCAAATACATCAATTTCTTTGAAGGTTAAATTAGATTCTGATCCCGTAATTGATAAAACTAATTTTGCTAATTCGATAATTGAAATTTCTTGTGGATTTCCAATGTTGAAAACCTCACCATAAGCATCATCAACCATCATTATTTCTAATATTCCCTTAACTAGGTCCCTTACATGGCAGAAACTTCTTGTTTGCATTCCATCTCCATAAATAATTAATTCCTGCCTCTTTATTGCATTAAAAATAAAATTTGGAATAACTCTACCATCATTTATTCCAAACTCTAAACCATAGGTATTGAATATTCTCAGAATTAGTGTTTTAAGATTGTACTTTCTTCTATAAGCATCTATCATTGCTTCTGAAAATCTTTTTGACTCAACATAGCAGGATCTAATTCCGATTGGCGATACATTTCCCTTGTAACTTTCATCCTGAGGATGTTCTAAGGGATCACCATAAATTTCTGAAGTGGACGCAAAAACAAAATGAGCACCATATGATAAAGCAATATCAAGCATATTCTTTGTACCAATTGAATTTGTCATCATTATATCTATTGGATGGTCATGAAAATCTTTAGGACTTGCTCTACTCGCAAAATGAAATACCATAGAAATTTTAATTGAATAATTGTTAATAATCTCTGAGGTTAAGTTTTCTACCTTTTTAACTAATGTAATTATTCGTTTTTTATCCGAGATGATTTCTCTGAGATTATCTTTATTTCCAGAAGATAAATCATCAATTATTAAAAAATTGTAAGATGTTGTTCTGTAAAGGTGTTTAACTAGATTTGAACCAATTAATCCAAAACCACCTGATATCAGAACCCAATTATTGTAGACATTCATTCTTTCTCAAAATTGATATTAATCAGGAGATTATTTTTGTTTTGTGTGAGTGTTATTATGTTTACATTTAATTTCGATTTTAATGTACAATGAAAAGAATATCTTGTATTTTTTTGAGTATATAAAGAATAGCTTTATTTTCAGCTATGTGGATTGATTATTAGAAATATGTCTGCAAAGCAAAATGAGAGAAGGGGAAAGTTGCAGAGTTTAGAGCTTCTAGAATATTATCACAAACATACTTGAATGATTTATTGCATTTAAATCCAATGTTTATGGAGAATGTAGAATTTAGTGACTTACTAGGTTTATATTTTGATACTTTACCAATCATTCATGTAAAATCAATCAAACAAGGTCAATTAATCAATGATTATTCATCAATTATATATTAACAAAGGGTAAAGGAGCATAATTTGAAATCAAACTCAAACAATATGTGAAAAATACCATTCTTCATTGACATCAATCTAGAAAATACATGTCATAAATTGAGAAAAAATAAATGATATAAAATATTAATGTTTATTGTGGAAAAATCTATTTTTTTCCTCTTGTTATTGGTAATTCGTAGTTATTGAATTACATTGAGAAAATTATGAAATCACTTCTCGAAAGTTGCTAAATTCGTTATTCCAGTAAATTTGCAGTTATCAATAATCAAACAATCAGTAAAACTAAGACCTTTTCTTTCTTCTTTTTGTGTTACAAATACATTTATTGCATGATTTAACACTTCAGGAGAAGAATATAGATTTTTCCAAATTTTTTGTTCTTTATGAACCAATCATCAATTATTTTATTTGGCAGATATTGTAATTTCCTTCGTTGAAAAAAAGTGAATAACTCATCTAATACATCCAAAGAAGTATAAATTTGCCCATATTTATTGTTTTTTAAATCTTGAATAATTATCATTGCTTTTGAATGAAATCTATCATTCTTGTTATAAAAAGCAATATAGTATCCAGTATCCATAAAGTCAAGAACAGTACTATGATAAAAATTATATCACTTATCAATATACTTAACTAGAAATCTGAACAAAACTGTTCAGATTTCCATAATAAACTAATACCCAAATAAATTTGAATAAAATAGCGGAGTTCAGAACATGGCATTTAACATGATTTTAAAACTTAATGCGTTATTTTGTTAGATATCCTCCAAATTTAACAAAATTTAGATGTCTTGATTGATTATTTGTAATCAAAGTCTGAAAATGCTTTGAATATGTAAATTAAATCTTTTAAATCATATTTAAATAAATAATATCTAAATTTGGTGGCTTATCTCTATAATTTGCATATAATTTCACCCATGTTTTTGAAACTACGTTTTTATGAAATGGTGCCTTATTATGTCTAGAAATAAAATTCCCGTAATTTTTGTGATAGTCTGTGAAATTACCACAGTATTGGCAGAAATCTTCCATCAATGATTTTAGAACATTGTTATCAAGATCATAAAGACTCTTTAAACCAATATTTTTACCAAGGATTCTATCAATTCCCCCTGCCACCCCACAAGGATAATATCCGTATTTGTTAAAACCAATTCCACAATAACTAGTCACCCAACAACCTTTTCTGTAATCAGCCTTTGTAAATTTAATTGTGTCAATAGGTGCATCATTAAAGGGGGAGAAATAAATTATATTATTAGATTTTTTGAATGAATGATAATTAATTGCTAAATTTTTATGTTTTGGTAGTTTCTCAATAATATTTCTTGATTTTTCACTATAATAATTTGTGGTTATTTGCAGAATTGTTGATGAAGAATATGAGTCAATATAATCTGTTAAAATAGCTTTCACTATTTGTTCAAATTTGGAATGCATTGTTGGTTCACCTCCTAAGATATTAATAAGTTTCCATTTCTTTTTTAACTCAATACTTTCTCTGATAAACTGTTTAATCTGATTAATAGACATATCATCATTATTCGATAATACTTGCGCAGAAGACCTATTACACCCAATACATTTGAGATTGCATTTATATGTGATATCAATTTCTATTTTTTGTTGATTTGGTAGGAAATTGATTCGTTCGTTATCAATAACGTTGATTTGAATATTGCTGGATTTTTTCTCAAGAATATTAATATTATCACTAATCTTATGAACCTGTACACCTCTGGAATCAATTACATAATTGAAATAATCAAATCTTATTGGGTTATGAGATATTTCAATTAATAGCCTCATTAAATTTGAAAAATCAGTATCATCATACCACTTATATTTACTGTTTAATTTCTCAAAATTACTTTTATTTTGTTTTAACCTTACTTCTATTTTCTGATAATGTACGGGTAAACGCTCATAAAGAATTTTTCTAAATACTTTTAGGTAAATATGAAGATTGCTTTCATATGTTCTAGTATTCATAAAATCAACAGTTAAAAGACCACTACTAATATTCATAATATTAACTTGATTACCGATTAGAATATCAGATTTATAAATACGCATCCGGTGATTTATTTCAGAAATCGTATTTTTTCCTAAAATATAATCCTTAATGTGTACTAGGAAAATACATGTATTGAGATTATCGATGAAATAATGTACTCCAAGATTAATAATTTCAAGATTTGTAATTTTGATTTTTAAATGAACATAGGTAATATGTAAATGACTTTTTAAAAAATTATTAAAATAAATATCCAATATCGGATTAGGTCCATTTAGAAACACCATTATACCAAAATCTTTTTCATTTTGAGAGTTTATGCTTTCTAGTAATCGGTGAAAATAAGGAATATCATTTATTTCTTGTATGATAATCATAATCACATTTGATTCATTCCTTTTTGGAATAGCCCAATCATAAAAACTACCTTCCAAGTCAAATTTCTCATACTGTACCTTGGGTAAAATATTTTTTTCTACACGATCCTGAATGCAAAAATAATTAGTAATCCCTTTTTTGCGATAGTTTTGTGGATGAATAAAATATGTATTCCGATTTCCACCCCTAAGAGATACTAAATTTGTGGATTTTTGTAATTTATGTAGTGACTGATCCCAACCCAATTTTAGCTTATTCTCCACTAGTGAATTTGGCCATGGTCTTGAGGAGAGGATCCTATCTCTATCAATCAAGGCAAATCTAACTTCAGGCTTGTAACCACCGGAAGGAGCATGATATGGAGTAAACTGAATGCTCTTTGCTTTTAAAATATTAAATCCTACTGAAATAGCATTTGTATTATCTTCCAATGCCTTTATCATATCATCAAGAAAAGAGTGCTTATAGTTTTCTCTTCCTATCATAACATCACAATCCATTTGTAATATATATCTGTAATTCAGTTTTTCAAAAGCATAAAGTTGAGAACTAACAGGGATACCCATGTATGTGTGAGTTTCCATAGTATCAATTCCAAACCATCTCTGATTAATATTTTTGATTTCTTCAGATGGTAATTCTATATATCGATCAATAATCACCTCATCTATTAACCGATTTATTTCATTATAGAGTAATTTGAGATCTCCTTTACTATACTGTCTCAAAAAATCTTTTTTCTTTAGATCAATGACAATAATTTTTTCTGCAAATTGATCAGGGGTTGTTAATTGTCTTATAATATGCTTTGTCTGTTCATAAATCATATTACTATCTTGAGCGCAAGTTTTGATGAGGAGACAAACATCTTTTTTATAATTATTATCGATATATGATAATAATTGAGATGGTTGAATTATTTTATTTTCATATAGAAATTTTTTAGGATTTTTCCAAAAATGTGATTCAACAAAATATTGATGATCAAAATCATGAACTGCATTATTTTTATCAAACATGATATTCGAAAATATTTTACGCATAAAATCATTAAATCCATCCATAACTTCTGATCTGAAATTATTTAAAATACTTCTTTTTATCTTATTCATTTCATACTCTGTTTGGTCAGGATGCTTCAGATATATATAAGCACGAGCAGCTAAATTGATAAATAAATTATCAGTATATGGCAGAATTTCATAATCAATTACTTTCAATTGTTTTTCCACTCTTCTGAAGTTGTAAACAGATATATTTTTGAAAATAAACCTCCTTTCCCAACATTCCCTTAATATATCAATCAATTCATTTTCATAAAATAAATCGACCTTTATACTAGTTTCAAATGGATACTTGAGAATATCTATATTATTTTTGGAAATAATTTTTAAAGGATAAAAGTATTTACAATTTTTAAAATCATTAATTCTAGATTTAAGATACCATAAACCATTAATTTCACCATAATTATTACTTGATTTTGGAATATGGACTTTATATACATATCGTTTATCATGATAAACAATTCCTGAAAATCCCTCTCCTAAATAAATATATGTATTTTTATTACCAATTTCTTTTAGTATACTTTCAGCTCTTATTTTCCTATCGTTTATCATTAATATTTATTATTCATAAAATATGTATATAATTCCTTCCTTGATATTACATACTTATTACTCTCTCTATTAATTTTCGTTACATCACCACTCAATGAGTAGGTAATATAGAGTATATTAGTTGCACAGATAATTTTTATATTTTTCTTTTGTAATATGAGATTTACTGTCAACCAATGGTCTTCTGCACTATCAACCTCAGGGTAGTAAACATCTAATGAAGGTACAATGAAAACATTGCATGAGGGTAATTCCGCATTTTTATCGCACATGCTCATCCTATACAGTCTAGATCCAAGATAATCAAAATCAAGTAATCTCTTATCTGACTTGTTAATTCTTGGAAGTATTTGATTATTATACGATAATTTATTTCCTGCAATAATTACGTCTGGAGTATCAGTATCGAGTACTTCTTCGATTTTACTCAAACAGTATTCATCTGTTAGTATATCATCTGCATCCAATCTTCCAATTAAGTCTGCATTTGGGAACTCATGTCGAATATAATCAAGTATAAAATTTCGGATAGCAAATACCTTCCCGAAGTTAACACTTACAATTCGAATACGATGGTCATGAATTATATTCCCAATTTCTTCTTGCCAATTATCAGTTGATGCATCATCAGCAATGATTAAGATAATATGTCTTTTCACATTTTTTTGAATTAGAAGTGAATTTATTGCATCCTTCAAAGTTGATTTACTATTTTTTAGTGCCATCCCAATTACAATCATCCTCTCATTAATAGGAGTATAATTGAAAAATTTCTTTGCCCGAGCTAATGATTTTTGAAGTTGGTCTGCTGAAAACCTTGAACTATATTTTTCATAAAAAATATCCAAACCCTTTGTTTTATGAATTTTGTTATCAGTTAATCTATCAAGTCCATCAGCGTAGTGTTTGACAAGAAGTTCTAAAGAGGTCACTATTTTTCCAGAGGAATTTATTTTGTTTAAATCATTATAATCCAATAATCTTATCATCAAGTCCCTGTCTGTTGTAGATGGTAAACATTCATCAAATCCTCCTAAAGCATGAAAAATATCCAATCGGATAAACATATTACTCCCCTGAACTCCGGGATTACCAATCAAAAATGCCTCTTGTGTTAATTTTTCACGATAAACATAATGGTTCCGCACCGTATTTTTATCAATCCATATAATTGATACAAAAACTGCAATTACAGAAGGATCAATTAGGCTATTACAATGTGATAAATAAGTAGGCATAAATTCATCATCATCATCTAATATGGCCACATATATTCGTTTCATTGGGTAATTGTTACTTAAATAATAAATTCCTGTATTCCATGCACCCGTTCCAGAATTACCTTGTGTCCTTTTATTACTAAGAATAATAGTTTTAAAATAATCTTTAAATGCGATTGTATCTCTTTCAATATGTAGTAATGATTTGTATTTATTCATGAGATATTCGGTTCTAAGACTCTCAACCCCTTTTCTAATTTTTGATAGTTCCTTAGATGTACTTTCACCTGAATTTCTGCTATTATCATCTACAATAATTACAAGTGGATTTACATTTTTTTGATCATATACTGATTTTAATGCTCTCTCAAGTAATAATTTTGTTCTATTTTTACTAGTAGCTATTAAAACAGCAATAGTTGTATTATTATTGTTATGTTTCATGAGTAAAATTCAATATTTAATAAGTTTCTAGCATTATAAAAATAACTGTAAAATTCATATTTATTTTCAACAATTTTTAAACATTCTCTAATAAATATTTTATGAAATTATTTATGAGTACTTTTATACCACTTTATAAATTTAAAAAGACCATCTTCAATAGAAGTTTTAGGATAATAATCCAGTTCTTTTTGTGCTTTTGATATATCCGCTAAAGTATGATTTACATCCCCCAGCTTCATTTGAACTTGATTAATATTAACTTTCATTTTTAAATATTTTGAAATAAGTTTTATTAAATCCAACAGTTCCACAGATTTATTATTACCTAAATTATATATTTTATATCCTTTACATTTTTGTTCTGAATTATATATCCCTTCCACAATATCATCAATATATGTATAATCTCTACTAGAAAGTCCATTTCCATACATCTGAATTACTTCTCCGTTGCAGATTTGACGAGTAAATTTGTGAATTGCCATTTCAGGTCTCTGTCTTGGACCATATACTGTAAATAACCGTAATATAAAAATATTCATATTATATTGTGAAGCAAAAACATGTGCAAATAATTCACAACTTGCTTTAGCAGCTGCATAATTACTTATAGGCTCATTGATTTTAACCTCTTCATTAAATGGAACTGTATTATTATTGCCATAGACTGATGAAGAGCTTGCAATTATTAACTTATTAATTGAATATTTATTTGTCAATTCTAGAATATTAATTGTCGCTTCAATATCCTTCCTTACATAACATGGTATTTCCAAGGAAGATCTAACACCAGGTCTTGCTGCGAGGTGAATTACTGCATCTATTTCATTATTTGAAAATATAACTTCTAAATCTGCATCCAATAAATCTACTTCATAAAAATAAAAATTTGAATTATTCTTCATATTTTTAATATTATTTTGCTTTATTTTTTTGGAATATAAAGGATCAAAATTATCCACCCCAATAACAATATTCTTCTTTTTAAGATAATACTCTCCAACATGGCTTCCAATAAATCCTGCTATTCCAGTAATAAGTACTATTGCCATAATTATTATAATTAATCTTAGTTATAAAAATGTCTATATGTTATTTAAAATAAAATGAAGATCAAGATAAAAAAAGACTAGATGAATTAAGAGCCAGACTTCTGTTACATGGAATTAATCTAAAGCAGGAAGAACTATTATCAAGGTTATTAGATCTGGGAGAGAATTTCTTATTAGATTTAAATTACTTACCAATGAAAAAATTATCTGAAAGAGAAAAAGAAGAAATTCATTCAAGAGGATTTAAAATGGGGCCTTCTTCTGAAGAGACAATTGATAAGGATCTTTATGGGGATCATTAAATGGTTATTTTATTGGATACTGGTTACTTATTTTCATTATACAATGAAGAAGATAAGAATCATACAGATGTAAAGAATTCATATAGCAAATTGCTTAATGGGGATTTTGGAATTCCAATAATCATGGATTATGTATTTGATGAATTAGTTACATTGATACAATTTCGAACCAAAAGGAATGATATTGCTACTGAGGTAGGTAATTTGATTCTCTCAGATTGTAAGAATTTTATTCAGTTTATAAGAGTGGATAAATCTATTTTTTCAGAGGCATGGAGGTTATTTCAAAACCAATCTGTAAGAAAATTTCTCTCGTTTACAGATTGTATATTGATAAAATATGCCAAGATAAATAGGATTAATATGATCGCAACTTTAGACAAGGAATTCAAATCTTGGGTAGAAACAATTCCATAACTTTACAGAGATTATATTTCATATTCTGCTCGAAACAAGGAGTAGTTGTCTCTGTATGATTATCAACACAGTTTATCAATATTCTAATTTCAGATACTTTATTCCCCTAATATTTCCAAAATCATCATCTGTTGTAATTATTTTAGCATTTAATTTTTTACTCAAACTGCAAACTACACTATCGACAATTGACAGTTTTCGATATTGAGATTTTAATTTACCTATGTAGGAAATATCATCGTAATCGAATTCTATTAATACATTTTTAGATTCTCTGAGAAGTAAAATTTGATAATCTGCAACTTTCATACCCAAATTATCCATAGTTTTGTAGTAAAATTCAACTAAAACCAATTTTGGAATGTAACCTTCTGCTTAGGAGTTTAGGATTTCAATCATAATTGATTTAGCTTCCTGATGATCTGCAAAATAAAGAAATAATGCACCAGTATCCCATAGATAGTTTATTTTTTTACCTTTTTTTGTTACCAAATTTCTTCATCCCGTTCTTTTCTTATTTCCTTAGCCATTTTAACTGCAATTTCATAATTATCCGGATTTGGAGCATCTAATATTGATTTTGAAGGGATTATTAATATTCCCTGTTCTGTTTCAATGAATGATATTACATCACCTGGTACCAGACCCAGTTTTTTCCTAAGCTTTGCAGGAAAATTTATCATTCCATTACTAGTAAGTTTAGAATTTACCATGAATATATATTTTATTCATTGAATTTATAATTGTTCAATGGATTATGAAAATATAATGATTTTTTCATTTAGTTTAACCATATTATGAGTTACACAGTTTCCTACTGAACCTTGTAACTATATTGCAAATCATAATTTACTTTTTTTTTAGCTTCTGACCCACCATTTTGAGTGTTTTTCAAGTCTTTGCACATAATTTTATTTATTAGCTCCATATTTCTTTGTGATTTTTTATCAATCCTTTCCAATATTCTTTATAATATTCATGTGTAGAATGTGAATGTTATCATTATTTAAATATCTTTTCCATTGAGATTTCAATATTGATTGTATCTATTTTGATAAACTTAGATGTTTTATCAATTTTTCCAGATAGTTTATATTTCTCATTCTCTAACACATATTTTAAAATTATTTCTTCATTTGGATCCACAATCCAATATTCTAACACCCCAAATTTTTGATATATATCCTTCTTTTTAACCAAATCATTTGTTCTATTTGTTGATAGTATTTCTATAATAAAATCCGGACACCCCGAAATATTTTTCTCAGAGATCATATAGCTATTTTCAGTTTTAATAAAAACAAGATCTGGAATAATTACCGTTTTTTCTGAAAGTATCACATCAATGGGAGCTGTGAATAAAGTACCTAGATTTTTAGATTCGATAATATTTGATATTGTGACTGATAGATTTAATGATATTCTTTGATGTTTTATATTTGGAGATGGAACCATAAATAAATCTCCTTTGTGTAATTCAACCAATGGACCTTCTGGATATTCAGGAAGATGTTTAATATCATCATAAGTAAAATAAACTTTAAAGTCTTCATTATAATTTACTTTGCTGAGATCTAACATTGAAGATGTCATGATTAATGTTATCTTTGTGATAAAATATTAAAATATATTGACATAGGAGTTCTTAAAACGAAAAATTAATTTCAATTATTTTTAGTTATTTATCCATAATGAAAGACTTGAAAAAGAGATACCGGAAAAATCCAAAAGATATAGAGATCATTACTAGACTTGCTTTGTCGTACAGAAAATCCAATTATTATGATAATGCAAATAATTTGTTTTTGAGATGTTTGAAACTAGATCCGAGTAATTTTATAGCTTATTATAATCTTGGGGAGATTTATCTGGGTAGAGGTGATCTCAAAAGGTCAAAACTCTGTTTTAAGAAAACTTATGAAATAGATTCAGAACAATTATACTTCATGTTTAATCACGAAAGTATGCCAGTAATGACCCATAGCTTAATTTCTGAAATGAGATTATTCCAATCATAAGAGCTAAAGTATCCTAGTTTGGTAAATTTATTACATCTGAAAATATCTCAACTTAACAAGATTATTTGTATATTTCTAAATTGAAAGTAAAGAATCCATATCAAAATCATCAGACATAATTCCGGGTCTGTTTATATTGATCACACCATGTATCTCTAGAATTAGCAGTGCGAACATAATTTCCACAATACTCCTCTTGACTGCAAGAACGAGTTCATGTAATTTGACCATTGGTTTCTCTCGTATTAAGCTGATAAGCTCTAGCATCAGATACCCATTTTCATCACCATATGCATGTGCCAGTGTTGATACATCCACTCCCTGATTGAACTCAAAAAATATATCATGTGAGACAAGTATCGTCTTGATGATGTTTTTATCAATATCAGATGGATATTTATCCTTATCTTTAATAATGAATTGTATTAGTTCGATAACAATCCCAAGTCTTGCAGGAACAAGTATCTCAAGGTTCTCAGTAAGTGTGTTCAACCATTTCTCAAGCTTTGGTGTGAATTTAATATCTGATTCATAATAGTGGATGGATATAATACCTGTGGGTGATACTAATGTATGCTCGGGTACATTATTTGAATGGTTGTACTGTCCAATCTGTATGGCAAAATCACTCATATCAAACTGTATAAGCAGGTTAAGATCATTCTTATCAAATATCTGTGTGACTACAATGGTCTCCTTGTGTTTCTTCATTTTAGGAGCACCAGGTATCATCATTTTCACTTTTCGCTTGTACCTTGGTATATCCACATAATCATAGGATCTCACATGTAGATTGTGATCTAACTGCAGATTATTCACTCCTGCCATCCCAAAACTACACAGATGAATATGGGAATACAGGCTCAATCCATTTGGATCTCGAGTGATGTATTTATCTCTCGTCTCATCAGTGAATTGAATGATTTGAGATGTTTTACAAATATTACATAGATATTGCACCCGTGTGACCATGCTATTTCATTCTATAATTACTATTTATAAATAATAAGCATATGTTTACTTCTTCAATAAAATGTGCATTTCAAATTTCATTTCAGTGTAATTTTTATAGGCTTAAATTGTTCAGTCTTGCTATGATTAATAAATTCATCCAATTTTGGGATATATTAATTGCTTTCTCAATCCTATTCCAAGAAAAATACTTGATAAAATACTGCTGCAATCAACCTTAGGAATTATGTAATTTATTTTTCATGATGATAATTTCATAATTTTATGTAATAAAATCAATTTGATAGAATATTAAAAATAGAGGTGTATCAGCTCCATTAATTATCTATTTTTTTTATATAAACAAAAATAAAAATTGAGAATATGTATATTTGTGATATTATAGCTTCATTCTGATCACTGATCGGACTTTCAATCTCTGAAAATATTTTATCTGTGAAATTCATCATTTCAGCTCCCTGATCATATAATATTCTCTCATTAGTTGATATTTTCACAAGAATCACTTGACCTCCATAACCATGGATCTGATCATGCCCTCTTATCACCAATTCATCTATATCTTCTGGAATACCGATATTGGCAGATCGGGTAAATTCAACAGTACCATGTGAGTGGGCCAATACTCTTGTTCCAAGCAAAGTACCATTCATACTCTCAACTTCCCAAGAATCTGCATAGTTTGGTGCCTCTCCATCATCATCATGGTAAAGTGTGACATCAAAATTATATGATCCATCTTCAAGTTGAGTGTATTTCACACCAGTAACATTGGCTTCTTTCAGATCTAGATCATCTCCTGTGACAGTAAATGGAATAATAATCAAAATAAGTATTAAATATTCTAAACGCATTAATCTACTTCAATAATCAAACAATATTAGTTTTCGCTTATTAGATAATTAGTTCAATTTACCAGTGGAGAGGTCGATTTTATCCCCATTGGGTTTTGTAACATGACTGAATGGGTACTTATAATTACCATAAAGTCAAGAACAGTACTATGAAAAAAAATATATTGCTTATGATTATTTTTATGTTGGCATTTTCAACCACGACAGTCACAAGTACAGAGAAAATGGAAACTCCAATCCAGACTGTTTTTGAGAATATGGATATATTTGATGTATATTTTGATTTCTATCAGGTGAATGAGGTGATTTTCATAAATAACAATCTGAGAAATGTTACAATCTCTGTGAATTCAGTGGCAAATGTGACTATTATTGGCAATACATTCACTGAACAGCAGGATATTGCAATTCTTGTATGGGATTCAAGTAATGTGACTATAAAGATGAACAAATTTGTAAATCAACCTGCTGCTGCAATATCATTACACAAAACAACTGCTGCAAATATACTGAACAATACAATTGAATTGGGAGAAGATGCTTATAATCAGTGGTATCTACTGGTTGGAATAAATATAGATCGCTCTCCACAAACAATTGCAAAATTCAATGACATCTATTCCCCAATTGGTGATGGAGTATATATTCATACATCACCCGATACATTGTTCATGTTTAACAATATCCATCATACTGGATTTATTGGATTGTCTTTGATTAGCTCTGATAATTCCAAGATACTGAATAATTCAATCACAGATAGTTCTTCATATCAATTGAAAAACTCTGGTGATATTCCACCTAGTTCTGCTGTGGGTATCTCTGATTCAAATGCAGTGAAAATTAAATACAATCTGATAAATTATTCTGATAATTCTGGAATTGATGTGGTATCTTCTGATGATCTGATTATTGAATATAATACAATTATCAATCACGAAGTATCTGGTATTTTTCTTGGTTTATCTGAAAATTGTGTTATCAGATACAATACATTCTATAATAATGCTATAAATGTGGAGACTGATCAGAGTGATAATTTGATAAATGAGGATAACACCAATCTTTCAGATAGTCCAATTGAAGATACAGTATCCCGTACAAAAAATGAAAGTATTACTGAAGAAACTCCATTTTATCTGAATATCATGTTTTTGATGGTCTATATTGTATTCAGAAAATACTTGAACTAGTAATTGGAACAATAAAATCTAAATATATCCTATTATGTGCTAAGCTTACAAGAAACAGAATATAGTGAAGTTTTTTGTGTACAATTTCAATATGATGTTGGACTTGGAGAATTTGAGGTGAGGATAAAATTTAAACACTACACTAATAATCAGCATAAGTCTTAATAGTATACTCAACTTTCATATGACATAATAAGAAATCGATTTAATTTTTTCAATAATTCTTTAATCTCTCATCATAAGTTAATAATTCATCACAACTCAGTGATTGGTAGCCCACATAAACCACACAATCTGTTAAATTCATTGGGTTTTTTTCATTTTTTTCATCCTGAAAAATGTTCCAAGCAGAGGAAATTATCGATTTATTAGCATAAAGTATTTGTATAAATTCTTCTAGAAAGAGTAATTGGCCCCATTTTATGGATTGATTTATTCCAGATAATTTTATTGTTATATTTAAAAATTAATCAATTACATAATCAGATGTGAATAATATTGATGTTTTTTCTTTTTCAATCTCTTTCATTGTCTTCATAGCAATATCATGATATTTATCTCTGTCATATGAGAATGCAACTAAAAATGAGGTATCAATAAAATATTTTTTCATCTAATTTTCTCCATATAACATATTATCAATAATATTAAGGTCCGTAATTGTATCACCAGTTGAAATCATTTTTTCAATTTTCCTAAAAATAGATGGATCTATTGGGGTACTCCTTTTTAACAACAATTCAGGGTTTTCTTTTCCATGAGATACTAAAATATCAATTATTTCTTGTTGGTTTAATTTTTTATTAAATTCCAATAGTAATCTGGCTTGTAATTTTTCTAACTCAATTTTTGTAGTATCTTTCAACTTGATAGATGAAGCCATAATTAAATATACTACTTTCCCACCATTATACTTTTCCACCAGCATATTAATCTATACCATTTATTTATATTCGAGATGAGACATGATCTTGAAGTCATTGTCACAGATGGATTCATTACCTACTTAAAGGTCCTGAGATTACACATTAGATCTTTTCAGGTAATATAATGAGATATTAGTTCTTAAGAAACTTCAATCCATATTTTTTCCTTATTATCAATAAAACTATAATTGATGAAATTATGAAGATCAAACCGTAAAATATGAAATTGTCATAATATTTCTCAGGTCTTGATCCAGATATATTTGTTAATATGAATTTTTGGGGTATTTTGGTTGAGAAATACAATTCTACTGTCTTGAATATCCCCGTTTTCTTGAAATATACTATACTCAAGGTCAGATAATGCTCTCCATCAGGTTCCACAAATTCTGCAACTGCACTGAACTCACTATCATTCTCATCCACTGTGACCTTTGATGTGGCATTTGTATCATCAAGAAATATACCTCCTCTGAAAATAGATGCATCTTTTGCATTCTCCCTCCAGTATTCCCAATCTGTGTACACAATCTCGCTACCAAATTCATTCAGATATCTAGTTCCAACTGCTGTGATATTTCCATTGTAAAATGAGAAGCGATAACTGCTATCTTCTGCAATCTCGGTTGTGATCTCAAAATCAAATGTATCACCTACATACACCACACCCTGTGGTATATTAGCAATATGATATTCCTCAATTTTACCATACTTATCCAGCATAGTGTTCTCTGTTATTTCTAGCGTCCATTTATCCCCTAATTTCACCCCTGTTAGTGAGACATTCTGTGACAGTACAATAATAGGTGATAAAATAAATAATATCATAAAAAAGCTAATAATCTTGTAAATTAAATTCAATATTATTAGTTTGATGCAATATTATTTATTTTTTGTTATGAATGTATTTTTCATTATTTAACTTACTCACAATCCCCTCTTTCAGATGGTGGTTTATTTATGTGAAAACGATATTAACTCTCTGTCTCCACAATTATATCATCATTTGTAAATAGGTAGAATATCAGTATAAGTACCAAACCTAGCACAAAAGAACCAAATGACCGGATAAAGATATTATCAAGGCTGAATATATCCATTGCAGTCTTGAATATATCAATTAACAGTATTGAAAGTGCAAATTTCCTCAGATAGTCCTTTGAGTATCTCAAACTGAAAATAAATAATCCCAGACCTTGAATTGCCCAGACTATATTTGGTAGGAAATTAATTATCTGGTTTCCAGTATTGAGATCAATTAAATCAGTAGGGAATGAATTTCCCCTCAATAATGGTGCAAGAATGGTAATTGCAGTGAATACTGCACCAGTCATTACTAGTGATGCAGTTAAAGGTTCTCCATGATACTTTGTCTCATTGATCAATGCCAGAATCACCATGATAATACCAAATATACTCAGTATGATGAAATAAAATATCTCAGAATTATCTCCACTACTTGGCGTCTGGGCAAGTACAAACGATAGAGTGAATATTGTATTTATTGAGGTGGCCCATGATAGATATTTACGTGTGAACATGGTGGTGAATATCCAGAAACTTATTGCAATTGCAAGCAGTTTAAGTGAATAAATACCCTGTGCACCCATAAACAATGCCACTATCACAAATGATATCTGTACTGTTACTATTAATTTCTCTCCCTGTTCAATATTATCCATCATCTGTACATATTTTTTGATGAATAGTGAACTCTCAACCAAAACCGGCAGGAATATCAGCCAATCTAGGATCAATCTGTATATTAATACATTAGAGGATAGATATCTAATGTTCTGTGAAAATAGGATCAGTGTAATTCCTGTTGTGATTAACATCAATAATAGATGATTTGAATTCAATCTTGATAGATTTGAATAGAATACAATTGTGAATATAGTGACAGACAATAGTATCAATATAAGTAATAGTTCATCTACAATAAATCTACCTGCAATATTTGATAAGATATTAAATATCGCAATAAGTGTGTATATACTCAGATATGATGTGGCAAGCTGTCTTGATGTACCTTTGAAGTACCATATCAGTAATGTCATGCTAACCCAGATCATTGTGAAAATTGATGTGTAGGATATCGCCGAGTTACTAATTAAATCATTGATCAATAACATTAGCAGAGTAAATGCCTGTACTGCCGGTATTAGCTCCCTTACCCTGTGGTAGGATGATTTATAGCTGAGATATGATAACATCAGTATTGATATTCCAATAGATATCGGATGAGTAATACCAATATTTACTGAATTAACAAATATCATTACCGTGTACAGGAATAATGAAAATATCCATGTGAAGTAATCATCTGTCTTCAACAACAGAACAATAGTTGTTGAACAGTATGAAATGAATAGTATTGTATTCAGTACAGTTAGATCTACTGTTAAGATACTCTGAATTATTGATCCGTTGATCAGCAAACTGATAATCAGCACTGGATAAGCTATTATTGCCCCTCTGGTATACCTATCAACTGTGGATTTAAGAGGAATTATTGATGATAATAAAATAATTAGTGTGATTATTTCAATTGGTATCAATGTTCCATTTAAGATAATAAATAAATTCATAATTGCCAGTGAAATGCCACTGTAAACTCCGATTGTCTGATCTTTTCTCCATGTCTGTAGTAATATAAATGAGATTAAAATATACATCAGAGAAACAATTCCAATATTAATTGAATTAATTATAATTGCCAATTGATTTTCCTGCAAAGTAAGGAGGTATACACTGATTGCTCCAAATATATATGAGTACACAGATTTAATACTTGATTTGAAGTAGAGAATAATGTATACCCCAGCTACTACTGATATTATCAGAGAGGGTGGAATTTGGCTGATACTGCTGTTCAATCCAAAAAAAGAATACATCAAGGATAGTGGTACTATTGTTGTCAATACACTATTGTCTTTCTTTTTAAGTGTTGAAATAATAATTATTGCCACAAAGCCTATAAACACAAGTGATGTTATTGGTATAAATATTAATCTCTGCAAGTTCATAGCAGTAAGATTATTCGTATAATAACCAAAAAAGAAAATTGAAATTGCCTGTGTATATGCAATATATAATTTCATCTGATAATCATCCATTGAATAAATAACCGATGTTAGAAGTAAAATAATAGTTGCCAGTACATAATATTCCGGAATATGTATACTTGAAGTGACAACAAACCATATTTGCAGTATTAGGGATACCAATCCCAAAATGATAATAGAGCTGTTATCTCTGGTTTTGTACCATGAGATCACCCCAATTACGATTATTGCAAGGTACAGTATTGATATAAGATTAACAAATCCCCATATATAGATATTTGATAATGAGGTCAGTGAAGCAATGGCAAATCCTTGAATTGTGATCGATATTGACTTGTAGTCAATATTTGTTGAATTGAACATAATTATTGATGGTAATATCATTAATATTGCAACCAATATAAATGGAACTTGATATGGTATAATACTATAAAATGTTAATACATAGAATATTATTAGAGCTGAAGGTGGAATAGATGTTATTAGTAAACTAGAATATTTATCCTTAAATTTAATAGACGTTAGTAATAATTCAAGTGAAAATAATGATAGCAAAACTCCCAATATGCTTATATCAAAAATCTCATTTGGTCCAATTAATGTAAATAAATAAAGTAATATTGTCTGTATTACAATAATAACTGCCATATCATTTACCTTATCAATTTTTATAAGTAGCAGGCCAGGTAATATAATTGCTATGGCCAGCAGAAATACATCCATGGTGCTAAATAATGTACTATCAAATTTATCGAATAACCTGTATATTATGGCTATCATTACGAATGATCCAATTGATCCTATGGTTGTATAGAACGCTCTTTTGATATATTTTAATTTTATACCACCTATCATTAGTAGGATTACAAAAAGTATAAA
>JAJRQD010000226.1 GCA_024280435.1 archaeon
ATTATCTGAGAATGCACTTGAGTTACTAGAAAATATAAATGAACATGAGACTGTAAAAGTTGTCAAACAGATTATTGAGCCATTGAGAATATCTTCTCTACTGAAAGGATTAATTGCAGAGATACAATTGAGAGTGCTGTTATTCAGTTCAACTTTGTCAACAGAATTGCTCCATTGATTGAGAATTCAGTACTGTCCAATCCCAATGCAGATAGAATGATCAGAATAGATGAACGAGAGCTTGAGAATTTTGAGAATGATGCTTCATTGATAGAACTTGCAAGTGCAACTATCATCAAATATCAGGCACCAACTATGATTAAGGGAGTACCAATAGATTGGAAGGTATTTGAAGGTGTGAAGTCTTTCACGAATGCATTGAAATTGACTGTACAGAGTGTGAGATCTGCAATCAAAGCAATGCAATCTGAGAATAAAGACGACAAGGTAATGCATTGGGGAGATGCTAAGAATACAGCACAGAAAACAGCAGATCTGTTGGCAAAGACCAATGCCAAGGAAGTACAGAATATAGCACAACAGGTATTCAGTCTGACACAACTCTACAGAAATTTTGAAAATGCTGCAAGAGAGGGCAAACGGATAGAATCATTCCCTGTTGCAGGAATAGTTGAACTGCTACAATTACTTGTGATGTCAATCTGATACTGGACTTTTTTGATGATGTAGAAGATAAAAGTTTACGATACATTATCTAATCTTACAAACATTTATTTTAACAAAAATATATAAAAATATAATGCGATTATCAGAATCAATCATATCACCACCTTTAATTCTATTTGGATGGATTTTTGCAATCATAGCACTTGGAATATTATTCAAAAGCATCAATAGAAATAAATTTGATAATCGTGAACTAACCGCAGCAGCAACAGTGGGTGCTTTTGTACTGGTTATTAGCAGTATTCCAATCCCGCTACCAATCCCTCTACCAATTCCACTTAATCTATCAGGTGTGATGTTGATACTGATAATATTTGGCGTCAGAAAAGGAATATATGTGGCGACTGGTGCTATGGTTCTGAACCATCTTATTATTCCAGGTTCACTGGGTGCACTAGGTCTGAATCTTACCAATATGATCATTGCAAGTCTGTCTATTGGATATTTCCCACATAAAATGATGAAAAGAAATAAATCAAGAAGAAGATTGAATTATTTGATCAGCTTTGTGTCAGGTATAATGTATATATTGATAGATACTATACTTGTAATGATTGAGATATCACTATCTCACTCTACAGATGAGGAATTTCAGATAATAGTAATTCAGACATTCTTACTGATGATATTCTTACTCGCAGTATTCGAGGGCATCTTCACCGGATTATCATTCTCATACTATATACGAACCAAAAAGAGAAATAAATTGGTAGATGATCTTCACAAAATTCTAGGTAGGGATTTTGAAGAGAATAATGAGGATGATCTATATCTAGATGATGATCTAGATGATGAACTCAATACAATTGAAGACTAGAGGTTTATTTCATGAAAGATATGGTAGTTGATCTGAGGGGTAATATAAATACTCTTGATCCCAAATCCAAATTAATAATCACCACATTAATGGTGACTGGAGTTGCCATATCAATAGAGCCGTTTCAGGTACTATTTTTCGGATTATTATCAATACCACTAATTATACTCTACAAACCCAGGCCTAGTTTTATCAAAAAATTATTAATCACCTTTCCATGGCTGATCACCGTGATAACTGTATTTGCACTGACTGTAAAAGAGCCTGTCACAATCCATCTGTTCTATTTCAGCAGACCATACACTCCAATGCAGTTCTCTCAGCTGGTAGCATTCAGATTTGTAATATCTGCATTGCATACCTCCATATTGATAGAATCCGAGGAGAGCATGATGAGTATAATAGAAGCACTATCATCTCTTGGGATCAGCCAGAACCTAGTGACAATACTGCTATTGATAAACAGGATTGCCACCTCAATCAATATACAGTACAGGAAAAAATTACTTGCTGCACGTACCAGAGGTGCATTACAATTGAACAAAAGAAGTTCTATATCATTCAAATTACAGATACTTGGCAGAATACTGGCCAATACCATGAATTACAGTGATAATACCGCGGATACTCTGACTGCAAGAGGCTTCGATGGACAATTCACCAGTACCATCAGATCATGGACTTCAGATGGACTTGCTCTACTTGCCGTGATGACAACACTGTGGGCAATTGCACTTGCCACTCCATTACTCAGGTGAGATTATGAATGTAATAATAGATATTAAATCCATACACTTCAAATATCCAGATACCATAAATAAACAGCTAAATGGTGTAACTCTCAAGATAAATGAATTTGAGATAACCACTTTGACAGGAAAAGTAGGCTCTGGAAAATCATCGATTCTGAAACATATAATCGGTATAAACAAACCGGATAAGGGTAAAGTTCTTGTGGATGGAAAGAATATATCAGAGGATAGTAATGTATTTCACAAAGAGATAGGCTTCTTATTTGAGAATCCAGAAGACCAGATATTCTACCCAAATGTGGCAGAGGATATTTCATTTGGCCCACGTAATCTTGGATTGAGAAAGGCAGAGATCGCATTAAGAGTGATCAATGCATGTGAGGAGGTGGGAATACTACATCTACTGGATAGGGACACGATTACACTATCACTTGGCGAGAAGACTCTGGTTGCACTGGCTGGAATACTTGCAATGAAACCAAAGATATTACTACTGGATAGTCCAGGTCTGGGATTAGATCTGTGGACCAAGCCCAAAATACTGAACCTATTGAAAGAATTGAAAAATAACCACACCATAGTTATCGCAAGTAATGATAAGGATTTTCTCAGAATATCTGATAAGATATTTCTAATTCATGAGGGCAAGGTAAAGGGTAATTATAAGAATTATAAGAATTTCAGATCAGGTCTTGACAGAAGAAAAGATACTTTGAAGAAATCAAAAGATGAAAAATAGTCTATTTGAATAAATTTTACAAATCCTTAAATATATTTGCAATTCTAAAATAATCTGTGAAATTTCTGTGCTATTAGGAAAAATATTAACTGAAAATTAAGGTTAATAGAACAGATCTGAATTGGTATTATGTGTAGAGTAACAATTATTAGTGAGAAATATTAAAAATTGATGTAGCCAATATGATTATCACTAAAAATTATTTAATTCACTCACAAAAAGTCCCCTTCAAGTTGTAATTCATATAATTTCAAAATCAATAATAAATCAATCACAGGTATCCAATTCTATCTTCTCAAGATGCTCTGCTTCCAATAATTGATTTATTGTCTTAAGATACACCTGATAAGTTTTGTATACAAAATCAGATACCTCCTCACTTGGATCAAATAGCTCATATAATCGCTCATCAAATACTCTTGGATTGTGCATCAATTCCTCACTTAGATTTATTGTCACATCACCTGTGTTGCTTATTGTGATCATATCCAGATTACTAAGCTCTTTTAGTAGCTCATGAATATAATTCTTGGATATCTCAGGATATATTCTTGATAGATGCATATATAGCACTGTGATATCATTCACATTGAGGTGTTTTGATTTAATTACTGAGAATAGAGATTTGGCAATTAATGCCCTCTCAATTCTGTACAGATGCTCCAGTTCAAGCATTGTTGTGGAACTATCAACTCTTCCAGACATAGACTTGCGATAAGAGGTGATGACATCTGAGAAACCTCCTCCAAGAGTATTTCTCAACAAATTGTAAATATCAAACAGTATGAGCATTCCACCTGCAAGTATCAGAATGAAATTAGTATATTCAAAATCCAGATTTCTAGTCTTCTCCAACCAATCTATGAAGAAGAATAGCAGACCAAAACCCACACCAATCAATGATTTCTTGGTTAATACCTGTTTGTACTTTATCTCAGCTGCACTCACATCATTCAGGGTCTTTGATTTATGATAAGATAGCGTAACTTTCTTACCATCCTCAGCTTTAGGGTTGTACATGATGAATAGGAAGTTAGATTTACCCTCATCTTTGTATTGATTGAGTTCCTGATGAGCAAGCCATCGGGGGATCTCATACACAGATACCATTACTTTTCCAAGTTTTGCTATTCTCAAAAGTTCCTGATATGGGGTTTTATCATTGAAATTCACCACATTTTTCCAATTTGTAAGTGTATATTTAAAATTGGATTGTCTCACCATTTTGAATATCAATACAAAATAATATCTGAATATAAACTCTCTCCAAAATTCGAGAAACCTGTGATTTACAGGTTGTTCTTTATTCTCTCTTGAATTGATTATATCATAGACAAGATTTTTATTAATTCTTGATAATACATTTTTAGGATCACAAAGCATTGTTCAATGTTATCAGAATAATTGATAATATAAATGAAACTAGGTACTGTGGAATTTGGAATTATTATTTAGAAATAAATTGAACAAAATCATGTTGTGTATGGAATTGTGCTCATACATTCTTGATTAATTCAATACTAGAGTTTGATGAAACAAATATATCATAATCAGATTTTGAGATTGAGTTTTTAATATTCACATTTGATAATGAGATCAGATCATCTAGTTGAATATGTGCTTTCAGTTCATCAATATCCACAAACATTCTCACATAGTACAGATAGCCTTCTTTCTCAAGTACAAATACCCACATTTTCTGTACATCTACAGATGTTTTTATCTCTCTGAGTATAGGTAATTCGGCTACTTTTCCTTTGAATGATACATTTTTTTGGTTAATTCGGATTATTTTTTTTGTTTGAACTAGTGAGGTCACATTCATACCATTTTTATTTTTTATATCAGTTGTTATTTTATTCTTGTGATTAAATCCATTGTTGGTTTTTGAAGTATCATGATTATATCTGTTTGATATTTTATAATTTGAAACTACGTTATTAAAATGATTATTTTCATGAATGATTGAGGAATCAGGGCCATAATTTCCCTCAAATATTTTTTTGTATTTATTCTGTGAAATCTTTATTTTTGTCAATCTAACCTTCTGTCCAGCTGTGAATTCACTGATAATTTTTGAATACTGTCCCCAGAATACAATCTGTATGCTTGAATTACCATCATTGATTTCTATCTTCTGAATACTTGATGTTCTATTTTTTATTTTCAACTGCTTTATTGGATATATCTGTGTAATTTCTCCCACAATATCAAAAATTCCATTTTTAGGTAATGCAAGATTGAGTACTGTGCTGTATTTTTGTGTGAACCGTCTCAGTTCGATATATTCGGAAATATCTGTGATTCTTGCCATTCTACCTGCATTTAGTACTTTGTTACCATATTTATCCATTCGTGTATTTGTATTCTGAAGATATATCACACAATTTTCATCAAGGTTCAGTTTATCAACAACTTCAGGTTGATGATCCCATAGTAGTAGATCTATGGTATTTCCCATAGCATCCATAATTTCTAATTTCTGTACTCTGGAGCTACTGGCATAATTTTTACCAGTGTGAATTTTCTCAATTTTAACAATTAAATTCAATGCAGACTGTTTATCCTTGGTTTCTGAGATATATTTGAGGTAGCTGTAATTTAAAAAATTATTGTGATCTAGTTTCTCTGCTTTTTCTCCAGATAGATATTTTGAGATCATTACAGCGAGAATTTCGGGTTTCATTATATCCACAATATAATTGAGATCTGCGAGACCTGGAATTTTATCTAACACAGTATCCACTGTTCTGGTACCTGTGATAGTCATATCAGATACTGATAATTTGTGAATATAAACTACGAAAGTTTGCTCGATCAATTTGTGCAAAATTGATGGAAAAGTTATGTAAATTATTTTTAGTAAATTAAATTTATTATTAAATAATTAATTCTCTAATTTAAATTGATTTATTGATTTTTAATGTAATTTGAGTGGGAAAATATTGTTATTTTTATAGAGTGGGTGAGCTTTTCAGTATTAAATAATTATTTATTTGTCTGGATTCTCATCATCTTATCTGTACATACAAATTTTAAGTTGTGAATTTCATATGCTCTGCTGATGTCTCCATTGAATCTAATACATTCGCTGGGGCTACTTTTCCCATTATTGCTCCATTAATATATCTCCACAACTATTGTACCTGTGTACTCTGATTGCCTTTCTTTCCACAGTATGTCTGCGAGGTGTCGCTCTCATGTTTAGAGATAAAAATAGTTTATTTTCTGCCAATATATTAATGAAAAGTAAGTATAGCAACCAGGGATAGTCTAATTTAGTGTTGTAGCATATCTTATTATCTGGTGTAGTATGTTGATTTTATGTATTTTAGATATTATTCTTTTAGCGGAATATATTACGCGTAATATATCGCGTAAATTGAAAAAAGAATATAGTTAATCATAAATAACGTAAATAAAATATTAGCGTTTTCGTAATTTACGTAAATAGAGGTACAGATAAACACAATACAACTAAACAGCACAATTACACGAATAAACAGTTAAAATCAACCATACAACATATTTTTTATGCAACTAGCGTTAATAATAAATTTAATAATGCGTAACTAAAGTAACAATATAATGTTACGCGATATAACAAGAATTTATTAGACGTTAACAACGTAATTAAAAATATATACAATATTCATAATAAAACCACAGAACAGAATATAAGTAATCAAAGTAAACAGATCATACTTGAACAGATATACTTTAGCGAAACTATTGAGCTAAACAAAATAAATCAAGTAGACTATTAACCAATATTCATATATCAAAAATCAATCACAGATTTATGGATGCAAAAAATCCAAGAATTATACTGTACGCAGGAGTACTGGCAGTAACCACCTCAGCATTCATTGTCAAATATGCACAACAGGATCCATATTCACTCGCCGCAGTACGTGTGATCCTGACAGGTGTCATATCACTTTCCTTCTCAAAATTGTTCAAATATCAGAAACTAGATCTGACAAACCAGGAGAAGGGATTAATTATACTATCCGGAATCAGTCTAGCATCTCATTTCGCATGGTGGTTTGCTTCACTCTCTGCAAACATACCCATTGGTACCTCCCTTGCACTCACCAACACCGCACCTGTTTGGATTGTCATACTCTCTGTAATAATATATAGAGAAAAACCAAATGCAAAGGCCACAGTATCAATCATACTGGTAATCATAGGTTCCGCGATACTATTCATAAGTAGCAATACAACTCAACTCGAGATAGAAGGTTTGATATATGCTATCGCATCTGCAATAGGTTTCGCGATATACCTGATAATAGCAAAACTACTTGTGCAAAAAGTAGGTATGTGGAGATACTTTGGACTTGTCAATATCACAGCAGGTATCTCACTATTACCAATCATATTACTACAGGATAAAGAGATCATAATTCCGGATCTGTGGATATATGGAATGCTACTTGCTTTGATACCAGGTATGCTTGGACATGCAACCTACAACTGGGCAATGTCTAGAATTGATCAGGTGGATGTGGCAATCGCAACTCTAGGTGAGCCAATACTCGGTACATTCTTTGCATTCATCATATTCAGAGAATATCTAGACACCTCTGAAATCATCGGTATGTTCTTCCTGTTATCCGCAATACTACTTACTTTGATTTCAAACAGTACCGACAGGAATATACAGAATTGAATATGAATTTAATTATTTAATTTAACATTTATTTATTTATTAATAATATGAACTAGGAAAAATATAGTCAATTCACAAATTTAGTTGAATTATAGCTTAATTACTTACATATGTTTAAATAAATAGTTGTTCTCTAAAATATTGGAGTTGACTGTAACATATTTTACTGGACAATATTTATCATAGGTGCTTTATATCTGCTGATAACATTTCTCACTGACTATGAGTTTGTTATCGCAAAACTAACATTTGGTATACCATATGCATTCACTGCATGGGGTTTATTGGGAATACTAGGAGCATCAGACCTTGAAGCTTTCATATTCGGATTTCTTATATTGTATATATTACTAACACTGATTTTTATGAGATTATCAGTGGATGGATTCAATGTCAGAGACCTTATCATGCATGAGGGAATTGTCAATGTACCAATTCCAGTAAAACATTTCTATCGGGGTGAGATAGTTGTCAATATACACGGCACCAATAAATTTGTAGTGGCAGCTGCATTTGATGAGATATACAAACCAATACCAAAAAATACCAAAGTAATTATCATAGATTTTGCAGATGATGATACTGCACTCGTCAGTACTGAGATGAAATTGGCAAGTAAATCAGAAATGGCAGTAAAATTAGAGAATTCATGGATAAAGTTCATCAATAGGATCACTCCAAAAGGAAAAGTGACCGGAATATGCATGATCTGTTTTGCACAGCTGATTGCAGAGAAAAATGCATTCACCTGTCCCGCATGTACTCATGTAGCACACAATACTCATATCATGCCTTGGGTAAAGATAAAGGGATACTGTCCCACATGCAGAGAGAGCCTTACAATCAAGAAGAATAAAATTGTTATCGGGAAAAATGATACTGAAATTATAATCAGTAAAAAAATATAGAAATCAGGTAGTGAAAATATATTACCGGAAATTAAACTGTTATAATCTCACTGTGCTGATTTTTTATCTGAGTAAATAAATTTTTCAAAAATATAAACTATATTTTTTATCCCCATATTAAATAAAAGAAAGACTATTCCCACCATCAAACAATAATTTCAATACTTAACAAATAATCTTTTCTTGTACTGATTCATCATTGATATAATGAATTATAATATTATGATCTCAAATGATGATGGGGTTAAATCAGTTGGAATTGATGCATTGGCAAGATATGCACAAAGATTGGGAGATGTGAAGATAGTTGCACCAGATAGACAACAAACTGCAAGAGCTAAAGCCCTTACATTTCATAAACCGATAAGAATTGAGAAAACCACCTCGGTTTCAGGAATACCTGCCATCGCCTATGATAGTCCTCCAGCAGTATCTGTGATAATCTATGAGCATTTCAATAAAGCTCCGGATATTGTGATATCGGGTATAAATGCAGGTGATAATGCATCATTGCATTCTATTCTTACCTCAGGGACCGCAGCAGTTGCAATGGAGGCTGGAATGAAGAAAATACCTGCATTTGCATTCTCAATGGATGTACCGGATGAATTCTTCTTTGGAAATGAAATTCCAGGATCTCTTGAGGTTGCCTCTAAACTTGCCATACTGATAGTTGAGGAATTTATGAAGGAGAGTGATGAGTTTCTCAATTCATTTATGTTTCTGAATATTAATTTTCCAAAGACGCTTGATGAGATAACTCCAGTGGAATTTGCAGAACTGGAATATTATAAGTATGATAACTATCTTGTGGAACGAGAAGATCCCTCCTCTAGAAAATATTTCTGGCTATGGGGTAGTAAAAGGGAGGATTTTCATAGAGATAGTGATGCTTATAAATTATACAATGATAAGGTAACCACAATCACACCCGTATCCTTTACAGGAGTGGATAGAGATGTACATAGGCATACAAAGGAAGTAATTGATAGGATTAACAGGATAAAAATAGAGTGAACCAACTTGTGAGTAAATTTAAAATATCTAGGAATTATCTGAATTTTGATAGATCAAAATCCTCTTCATCCTCATCAGAAATATCTAACATATCATCGATAAATGTGTTGAGCTCATCATTATCAGGATCTTTCTTGTTCTTCTTCCTCTTGATCAGATGTTCTTTCAGCTCTAATGCATTCTCCTCAAGTATCCGCATTGGAATATCAATATCAAGTATTATAGAGATTAATTCAATTGCCTTCTTTGCAGCAAGATAATCCGGTATACTGGCAATACAATGTGGTAATACTGCAATTGCAGACATATTACATTTGTTTGCCTCCATAAGTGATATGGCAACAGAACCATAGACTGCGGATCTATGAGAAATCGATAATCCTTTTTTCTCAAGAAAATCTTTTGTATGCTCATCAGAGCTTACCAGTGAATATCTCAGATCATCCGCCTCTATTGGCCTACCAGTGGGTAAAGCACCGATGATAAGTATCTGTGATGGATCTACTTTCAGATACCAATCAAATAGCCCTTCCATGAAATCATCAAGCTCATCCTGTGGAACTCCAACCTCTGATAATACCAGCACATATGTATCATTCTCGAATATTCTAATTGGTCGCTGTATTATGCCATTACGAACTATCCCAATTGATGGGATATACTTTGATGATACATAGCCTTTCTCAATCATATCTAATTTGTCGATGAGGTGATGTGCAACCAGAGATGCAACCAATCCAGAACCTGTGAATGCCTGCATGATTATTTTACCTGTGGCATTAATTGGTAAGGTCTCTTCTATTTTCACCTTTTTATTTTCCATCACATTATATAACATCGTTAACTATTAAAATCAATGGTTACAAGAAAATTAGGTATTCTCATTTAAAATTGGAATATTAAACAAATGTTTACTCTCGAATTATCAATGCCTTTGCCTCTGGACCTGTTGAGATATATGTGACCCTTACACCTGTTTTCTCCTCTATCTTCTCTATAAATTCCAGAGAAGCTTTGGTCAGAGCATCCGTAGTAGTTGCACCTTTCAACTCAGGAAACAGTATATCCATCTTGGTCAATGCTATATTCGTGGCTCCATTGATCCTTACAGCTTTTCTAGCCAATTTGAAATCAAATGGTGCAGCCCTTCTCAATCTACCCGTGACAGTTCCATATTCCTGCCAATTCCTGCGGATAACCTCATCAGCATCCAATTCCCCATCAAGATGTCCCTCTCCTACTCTGGTAACAAATGCCTTGAATACCACTATCACCTCTGTGGCCCTTGTGGGTCCTATTCCCACATCTGATAATGCAGCAGAGGCAGTCACATCTTTTGAGGTGACAAATGGATATGTGCCATGATATAGTGATAGAAAAGTTGCCTGTGAACCCTCAACCAGTACTGTACCATTATTATCCAGAATATCATTCAGTTCCTCTGATACATCTGTAATGAATGGTTTCAGTTTATTATAATCCTTTGCCAATTTTAGTTTACGCTTGATCCTATCCACATTGGCTGTACCACATCCAGAGCCTGTTGATCCAATCTTTCCCATAAGATGCTGAGATGCCTTCTCCAATTCAATATGTTCCTCAGTAATCACACCTGTGTGTCTATCGACAAATACACGGTTCTCAACTTTACAGGTATCTACTTCCTGCAGAAATATACTTTCATTTATCAATACTCCCGGTCCAATAAATATTCTAGTATTCTCTGAGAAAAATCCAGATGGCATCAACCTTAATTTGTATGTCACACCATCATGCACAACTGTATGTCCTGCATTTGGACCTGTTCCAGCCCTTGCCACCGCATCAATCCTGTATTTGGATGCAATATAAGAAACTATCTTACCCTTACCCTCATCACCCCAAAAACCTCCTACAACAATTATTACTCTACCTTTTTGACCTCTGACTGTTTCAGAAACAACATTCATTTAATTTTGCTATGACAATAACTCTATAAAAAATGTATCTTCCAAAATAGGATTAATAAATTTAAATATTTTATGTATGACAAAATTTATTGTTGGGATTTTGATGATGTAATAATATGAATAGATACTGTAATAATATGAATAGATACTGTAATAATATGAATAGATACTGTAATAATATGAATAGATTGGCTTATTTATATGAAATACATCAACTTTAAAGCACAAGTTTAATTATGTGATTTGATTAGATTGCAATTGAGAAATGTCAGAGGAAAAAGCATCTCAGTTAATATCTGTTCAATACATACTTTATGGGCATGAAAGTCCTCTGACAGAACTTGAACAGGCATTGGAGACAGATCTTGTCAATGGATTAACCGAGAGAGAGGCAAAATCAAGAATTAAGAATTTTGGGAAAAATGAAATCACTGCTCCAAAACCAAGTGCATGGAAATTGTACTTCGCACCACTATTCGATGTACTTATAGTCACATACCTGATAATGACTGCAATTATGTTTGCACTATCATTCTTTGTACCCGGTACTAGGAGTAAAATCAGTATATGGGTGGTCATGATATCATTCAATATGGTACTTGCAATTTTCCAGCAGATAAAAGCACAGAAAAGAATAGAGGCACTATTAAAACTATCCCCACCGCGTGCCAAGGTGATCAGAGATGGAGATCATAAGGAAATACTGGCATCAAAGCTGGTACCCGGAGATATAGTGGAGATAGCACTAGGTGATAAGGTACCTGCTGATTGCAGAATTATAAGATCAAGTAACCTTACTGTCAATGAAGCATCTCTAACCGGAGAATCATTACCTGTTGAGAAAAATGGTGATGGAAATCAGATTATAGAGGTTGGTACTCCAATCTCCAAACATTCTAATTTTCTATATCTTGGTACATACATTCAAACAGGCAATGCACAGGCACTTGTGATCCGTACTGGCAACAGAACTGAGATTGGAAAAATAGCCTCTGCAATATCTGATATGCACAGTCTAGATATACCACTAAGAAACAGAATAAATTATCTTGGTAAAATTCTTGCTCTTATCATGGTGGTGTTCTTGATAATGAGAATGAGCTTTGTTACCTATCTTCAACTACAGCATGAAACATTCAATATGGATAAATTCCTTTATAATCTGGTGGATTCTATAATTGTGGCCATGTCTGCAGTACCTGTGAATATTCCTTTACTAGTAACTGTAATATTGATATCTGGAGTACTGCATATGGCAACCAACAGAGTGATTGTGAAGAACCTTGCAACGGTGGAGACACTTGGCAGATGCAGTGTGCTTTGCTCTGATAAGACAGGAACCCTTACAACATCTAAAATGGCTGTGAAATTACTGTGGGATACCAAGAGTTATTTTGCAACTACGTTTCGTGATATCACATATACATTGACTGAGATACCAGATGATAATGTGGATAATTTTCTTGAGAATGAGGTAATCAGTTCGCCACCTCTGATAAATATAAATCCTAATTCCACTCTTGAATTGTTGTTGACATCAGCCATACTAAATAATGATGCGATACTACAATTCCAATCCAGTAGCTCTGAAGATCATACCATGTATGAGATCATTGGAAATCCAACTGATGGTGCACTATTATTGCTATCTATCTCTCAGGGATTTGAAGAGGACAGAGTTAAACAGAGGTACACTAAATTCCTGGACTACCCATTTGACAGTAATTTGAAGCGAATGTCGGGCTTATTCAGAGATAATAAAGAGGGTGATTATATGATATACTGCAAAGGTGCAACTGAGGTGATACTACCAAGATGTACCAGGATAGGTGATGAATTCAGTACTGAACTACTCACTGATGACAGACGTGAGGAAATAATGAATATGGTGAATTCATTTGCAGATAACGGATACAGAGTAATATCATTATCCTACCGATCAATAGATACCTTACCTAGAATTAACAATAAAAAAGATGAACGAGAGTTTATTGAGAATGATCTCACCTATATTGGCTATATGATTATATACGATCCACCAAGGCCGGGAGCCAAGGTAGCAGTTGCATCTCTTGATTCAGCAGGTATTTTTCCAATAATGATCACAGGAGATAGTGTAAACACAGCTGCCACCATAGCAAGACAGGTGGGTATACTCGATGATGACGAGCTGGTGGTAGAGGGAAGATTGGCAAATGATCTGAGTGATGAAGAATTCTTCAGAACATCTGTATTCGCAAGAGTGTCCCCACAGGATAAAGAAGTTATCGTTTCCCGGTATCAGCGACGTGGCGATGTGGTTACAATGACAGGAGATGGGATAAATGATAGTCTTGCCATAACAAGAGCTGATGCAGGTGTATCCATGGGTATTACTGGAACTGATGTCACCAAAGAGGCAGCAGATCTGATTATTACTGATGATAGCTATGTTAGCCTGGTAAATGGTGTACGAGAGGGGCGTAATCTGTTTGAGAAGATTAGAATTATGATATTCTTCTATCTTACTATTAATCTTGCAGAGGCAACACTATATTTTGTGGCAAGTTTTATTCCTGATTTTTATCTGATCACGCCATGGCAGAGAATATATATATTCTCAATTGTTCATGCATTTCCAGTACTGGCAATTATATTCGGCCCTTCAGATAAGGAGATTATGAAATTGAAGCCAAGAAGTAATGATGCCATTATTCCCAAGAACCTTGCAATAACTATACTGATATTCTCATTCTCATATCTGATCACGATTAGCATCGCGTATTATCTATTTTTCTCAGGTATTATTCCAGTATTTGGTGGCAATGTGAGTTTTAATCCAGAGGATCCATCCTCTGCAATTAATATGAAACAGGCAAAAGCAAGAACAATATTGATCTCAATTATGTACCTGACAGAGAGTTTTATTGTACTATCCTTAAGAAGAATAAATGTGAGTATCAGAGAAAGTATGAAAGATATGTCCATATTTGTATGGGTGATGATACTTATTGCACCATTAATTCATATTGCAGTGATATTTATTCCAGGAGTACAGTTATTTTTGATGAACTATGGTGTATCCTTTGATTTTGTATCTTTAACCTTTGTGGATTCTGTATTCATATTGATTTTTGCCAGTTTACCTATAATTATACTCGAGGTCTACAAGAAATATTTGCGATCAAGAGATGTTCAATTGTAAATATTATTCTTAAACTATTTATGTCTCTTATCGATTGTGAAAAGTAAAGATTATTTAACCACTCTACTTTTACATGTAAACAAATTATTTATATGTAAATATTTATTAATAACATATAGGAATAATAAATTATTACAAAATTAGGTGTGGACAGGTATGGCATTAATTTCAAGAAAGAAACATTTAAATCCATCTACAAAGTTTGATATTAGATCTTTATTATCAAAATATAATTTATGGAGATCTTTTAAAAGTAATATGTTATCTTGTGAAATTTGTGATTGCATAATATCTTTTAATAATTTAGGTACTACTTTTGAAGATATTGGATTATCAAAAATATTTTTAGTTTGTAAAAATCCTACATGCATAAAAACTTATTTAGATTTAAGAATTGAAAGTATTAGCAAATAGTGGTGAGAATATAATAACTTATATTGAATTTCTAAAACTATTTGATTTTTTATCCAATTTTATAAATAAATATATTATTAAGCCATTTAATTGGTTAATACATTATAGAGATAGAAAAAAATATATGGAAAATGTATGGAAACCTACTTTGAATACAATTAATACTAAACTTGAAGAATTTTTTTCTAAAGAAGCTCTTGATAATTTTGATGATGAGGAAGATATTGAAATAAACTCAAATCAAAATAATAAAAAATATACAGAAATAATGGGTCAAAGAATTCAAATTTATGTACCATATGATACTATGAAGGAAAAAGATCAATCTTCAATTATTCATAAAAATATGTTAACAACAATTCGTTCCAAAAGATCATATAATTTAGTTAAACACTTGAAATCAGATTTAAGAAAAGCTGTTACCACCATTGCGGATAATAAAATTTTACATGATCATAATATCAAGATAAATCTTGAAGAACAAAATGAAGATAATATAATACTTGAGGAAATGATTGAGGATTTATTCGATGAGAAAGCATTACATGAGATATTTCAAACTATAAAATCAAGATTTGGACACAAATCAACAAGTCATAAAATTCAAACTGAAATTTTGGCTATGTTTAATAGAGCACATAGGCTTATATTAAGAAGATCAAGAGGGATCATTTTATATCTATCCCCTGCTCAATTAAAAGCATACAACAGATTGAATATCTGGTTTGTTGCATCCAAACCTGAGAGTAATATCTTTAAAGCAAAAGGTGAATGGTATCTTTTTGTTTGTGAAGAAAAAAAAGATAAGATCATTGAAGTTGCAACATTATCAACTGTGAAGAAAGGAAAATTTAGTGATTTAAGAAAAAAATACAAACCCTTGATCAAAGAATTTGAGCCAAAGCCTCAAAGTATGAATAAAAAATTTGAGATGTGGTTGAAAGGAGTTGGAGCAAAGTCTACTAATAAAAAGAGAAAAACAGGAAGTAGTCTAGATGTACTTTGTTTTATAATTAGAGATAAGTATGGTGATAATTCAATGAAAATAGAAATGATCCTCTGTCCAAGGGTAATTACCACATATTATCCTTACAAGATGCTAGAAAATTATTTAGAGACTACACAAAATATTAATAAATATTATCAAATTAGTCCATAAATTCGATTGTTGCACTAAAAATTTACAAAAATTACCCGGATGTTTTTTATAAAATACTAGTTTTCGATCTTATATGACAGATAAATCCAGTGAACAATTGCTATTTATTACCATTTTGTTCACTCTTAGCATAATAGCTATGAACAGAGCAGTTTCACAGTTGTTTGTACTGAATTTCAGTACATCTGGTATGAATATCACAATTACATTTGCTGTGCTGTTATTATACGGGTTATTCTATGCATTTAGTTCATTATTCATCAAGATTGAGCTTTCAAAGCATTACAATATTTTCTTGATATTATCATTTATATCGATCAGTATCTCAATTATAAATAATTCAGTGCTTGCATTAACATCTGCAAGTGCATTTTTGATATTTACATATCCAATTGTAATTGAGTTTGTTTCCAAGATGAGATCTGACATTCTATATGGATTAGGTGCAGGAATTGCGGTATTAATCACTCTAGGTGCAATATTTGATACCATCTCTCTTTATGGTACTACAACGGGTAAGATTGTACTATTATTGATATCTGTGTTATGGTTGATCACAGGCTATCTGATTAAAGATACAGATATAATCAATTCAAGTACCGAGCTAATCAGTATATCATCAATTTACTTCTATCTGTATTCATATCTGTTATTTTTTGCTTATCCTGCACTTATCTCATCCTGGCACTATCCACAGAGTATGATATTTGATATGCAGATCTCAACCATCTATCAGCTGAAATATCTGATAGTTACAATTGAGATTTTTATTGGTATATTCCTAGGAGTGATGCTCTATTCCAGATTTAGAGGTAATGATATATTTTTTGCATTGATTACTATCATCGCAATTATAGAGAGTGTGGTTCTGGGTAAATTACTGTTTGTCAGTATTTTAATTGTGATAACAGGGCATCTCATACTACTTGGGGGCTTGCTTGATAATGCAGATATTGATAATAGACATCATTTCAGTACAGGTCTAGGACAATTGTTAGCACTTGTATTCCTTTTCCTATATGCACTGGCAGGTAACTGGGCATTTATTCCCACATTTCTGCAGAGTATAACAAAAGGACTGGCTAGTTTCTATATAGTACTGCTATCATCTTTACTTCCAGTACAAACTGTTATCAGGAGGTTTATACAATGAGAAAAACATATTCAGTATTACTGTTAATTTTAACATTGATTTCCATATTCAGTATATCATTAAGGATACCTGTTAATCCAGAGACCAGTGAGGGACCCATCAGAGTACTGACATACAATATTCATCAGTATTTCATAGAAGAGATTGGAGAGGTATCTGACACCGAGGGCAGGTATATTTTCAGAGAACTACTAGATACTATTGAGAAGGTAAATCCAGATATTATCGGATTGCAGGAGAGTGAAGGTGCGAGGATCACAACGGGTAATATCAATGGAATTATGTGGTTAGCCCATGAGCTTGATATGTATTTTTACTATGGCCCATCTACATCAGATCAGATATATGGCGTATCTGTACTTTCTAAATGGCCAATACTATCTGAGCAGACTGAATTTTTACCAGCAGAGGAATCTATTGAGAGAGTCGCTGTCAAAGTAAAGATTGATACACCATATGGAGTATTCTCAGTATTATCAGCACATTTTCAGACAAATTCCTACAAATTAGACAGAACAAATCAGGCACAGGCATTGATTGATCTTGTTGGGGGAGATAGGGCAATAATTCTAGGAGATTTCAATACCAGAGTGAATGATAGTGATCCTGCATTTAATCTGCTGAATACCACCTATAATTCTGCATGGTTATATGCAGGAAATCAGTATACATCTCCTGATGGCTACACAATTGATGCATATGATCCCCGAGCCAAAATTGATTATATATTTCTTAGCAAGGGAGATTGGTCAGTGGACAAGGCATTCACCATAGGTAACCGATACGCCAGTGATCATCTTGGTTTGTATGCGGAGATCAATCCGATTTAATAATAAAATAATTATTATTTAATTCAAGATAAGCACAGAAATATACTAATTCTGTTTAGCACAAAATATGCATGAATTCAAGGATATTAGTTTTGATGAACTAGTTGTTAAGGAGAGAGAGGGTGTTATTGCAGATAAAACAAAAATGAGTGATAATACCTATTCATATCTGATAAGGCTGAAAGAACATATGAGATTTTATCCTGGGCAATATATCACAGTTAAGTTTCAGCTAGATCGATCAATTACAAGAGCCTATACATTCACCTCCTCCTCTGTGAGGGAGGATCAATTTGAGCTTAATATTGAGATCACCAAAGATCCAACCACTAGCCATATTATTGCAAATAAGGATATTGGAGATACAATAAAATTCAAAGGACCCTTTGGTAGATTTGTGCTACCAACAAATGTATCAAAACTAGTTTTCATAGCAGTGGATATTGCAATCAATCCATTCATCTCAATGTTGAATGAGATAAAAGATAGGAAGTTGGATATTAAGGTGTTCCTCTACTATCAGAGCAGATCTGATAGGATACTTTTCAAGGAAACACTTGATAAATTGGTTAAAGAGATTAATTTTGACTATGAGATGACAGATATAATGAATATTGACCTTAACAGTATTGAGGCAGATAGAA
>JAJRQD010000227.1 GCA_024280435.1 archaeon
GTGTATTTGGATGAAAGAGCGCTGAATAATCGTGTTTGGACCTCAGAAGGTAAGTTCTATCTGAATTTAAGTGATTTGGGTCTTAAAAATATACCAAGAATTGTTTTGTATCATGATATATTTTATTATGTGAATTTATCTAATAACAAAATATGTAACATATCAAAAATAACTAAATATAATAATAATCTGAGAATACTAAATTTAAACTTCAACCTAATCAAATCACTTGATAATATTAATAAATTCATCAACATTGAGGAATTATATCTCTATAATAACAGGATTGAGAATATTGATGGATTGATTCAACTAGAACGATTGATTAAACTGGTTGTTGATAATAACAGGATTGAGACTATTGGATTAAAATTCAATAGCTTTGAAAATTTAAAATATCTGTCAATAGCTGATAATTACCTTGAAGATATTGATTTTATAGATGGAAGGTCAGCAATTGAACATCTTTACTTGAATGGTAACATGATCAATAAATTTCCCCTGAGTTATTCCAAATTATATTGTATCAATATACTCGATCTGTCAAATAACCACCTTGTTGAATTTCCTGATGATTTAAGAATACCATCACTAAAAATACTTAATTTGAATAATAATCTCATAAAACAATTACCTGATAGTATCACAACGTTCAGAAATTTAGTAGAGATATACCTTAGCAATAATCAGATTGTAAAAATGCCCTTATCTATTCGTAATTTACAAAAACTAAAGGTGTTAGATACTAGCTTCAATCAGATAATTATGTTTCCAAAGGATTTTGTAGATATCCCCAATTTATGGCTATTGAATATCAATGACAACAAAATAAAATCACTGCCTGATAAATTATCTGAGATTAATAATTTGAAGTATATAAATATAAAAAATAATGATTTTATCAAATCTAGGGCACTAGAAACCTTGATCTCTGGATTACATACTCATAATTCTGTTTTTCTAGTTCAATAAGTATATTTTTTTCTATTATAAATATCTGGAACAAATATTATCTATGACTTTTCGTCTTCTTTAATCTTCTCTTCATCACTTTTTTTCTTTATACTGATGTCATATTTCTTATATAATTTACTTGCTTTGATGTATGCAAAAACAAATGCAAGGATTATACCTAACTTAAATGGTACATAAAGTGCAGGTTGATCGAATATATTGATGAATTCAGATAATTTATCAACCATTTGAATGGATCTAGAATACTCAAAAACAATATCTTGATTTGCATCTCTTTTTATTATATGTATTGCGGATCTTATGATATATCCATCTTCTCTATTATTTGTGGAAACTTCTGTATTCACTTTTAGTATCTCTAATTCATCATCAGTATCAATATTCAATCTCTCAAGATATTGTAAGTTTGCAGTGAAGAATGTGGTATTTGACTTTACATCATACCTTCGATGATCTGCATTTCCAGTGAATAATTTGACTGAATCTTTATCAAAAGGATCAGAACCTTTACCTCCTGCTTCAAAATCTCTTACAAAAAACATTTCCCATTCAATGGCCTCAATAGATCCATTATCTAGATAACGTGCTGTTGGATTGAAATTGAATGCCTTATAGGGCTGTGAAACATTATGTGGTAGACCATATTCAGAATCATCCATCATAACAATATTTGCCATTTTTTCTGTATTATTGTCTAGATAAACAGAGTAATCACTGATTGTGAATTCACGTTCCATATTCCATTTGTAAGTCCTGCCATCGACTCTAGAGTATGAATCAATTGTTTCAATATACATGATATTGTCTCTTTCTGCTGTTACAGGTGGTAGTATCATTAATGACACAATAAGTAGGGAAAATAAGAATAGTTTCTTCATTGTTCTTTCAATAATTTTTCAAGAAATATTCCCTTTTTTATCTTTTAGTAACAAGTGACATCAAATGAAAAATTATAGCTTATAAAGCTATATTATTTGAATCTTTTTTAGATATATTATACTAATGATTTGTCTGTATTCATATTTGCAAAGAATTCACTTTTGCCAATTATTGCACCAAATATTAAGCCCAGAAGGTGTGCAAAAATATTAGTTTGAGGACCAAATGACATGAAAAATAGTATAATTGCAAAATACATTACTTTTTTGGCATCTGGATGATTGATTCTCTTCAAAATACCATAATTAACCCCCAATATACCAAAAACAGATCCAGATGCACCCACAAAGAAAGTATTGAAGGAATAAAATGGGAAAAATGCACTTATTACACCAGCTAAGATCCCAGTTACAAAATAAGCAAAATATATCTGCTTTGAATTATATCCCTCCTCCTCCAGCTTAAATCCATAGATGAATAAACCAAGCAGATTTCCACCAATATGTGCTATACCTGAATGAGTAAATATTGATGTTACTGGGGTCCAGAAGAACCCATTAAACAGAAATGTGTTTATTGAGAACCCGAGAAAGTATAGTGGTAGATTTCCGATTGAAAGAAAAGATCCGCCTATTATTGACGTGAATAAATAAACAACAAAATTAATACCTGCCAATACCAAAGTTGGTCCTTTGATCTCATCAAAATCACTTTTTTCTTTATGCATATTATTTTTAATTTATTATCAGTTTAATTAATACGATGATTATTTTTTGGATAATTCTTTCTTAATCTTAGGTGGTCTTTCATTTTTCAACCATAAAATCCATGATATCATTAACAGAAGTAGTAGTAATTGTGATATTTTTTGAATTGCTCCTGCGTCCTCATAGTAATTCAAGGTGGCAAATAATCCTATATATCCAGATGATGATATTGATCCATTTGCCTGTGCGTATATATAGAAATCATAGAACCCATAGAGGTCAAAGCTAAAGTAAAAGCTGTAAACACCAGTTGATATTCTGTTTATCTCAAATGAGAATGGTTGCCAATATTCTAAATTATCAAATATTCCATGTACTGTGACGGTTTCTCCTAGATCTAATAAATTATTGTCCTTGTCACGAATAGAGATGTCTATCTTGAACTGTTTATACATATTTAATTCATAATAATCTGTAACAGGTTCATCATCAATTTTGTAGTCAATCTTAACTGATCTTGGGGCAAGTAACCATTTCACTGTGTCTCTTGCAAGTTGTCTGTTATTAACATCAGATCCTCCACCTGGATAATCTGTGGTTGTTCCTATATTATCAAAAGGTAGTGATGAACTGAATACCATCACTCTTCCATTTGAAGTTAATTCTGATGCTGCAACCACTGTTTCATCCTCTTGAAATGCAATATTATATACTGCATCGACACCATCAACAATTGATGTTGACAATGAAGGTCCATAGTTGGGGAATACAATACCACTTGGGAATATTTTCTGGCTAGTTCCAGTGGTTGCATCCTGTGGACAGAATGAAATTCTATCCACAGTGGAGCCATATACACAAGGTATCACCGCTTCTGTACTATCTATTCTTATACCTGTGTTTAGTAATATTTTATTAAGATCCAGTATATTGAAAGTATCATATGTAAGATCTTCTGCTGTGAGTATTCCACCACTTGCAATAATCAACAGGCTTTTTCCATCCTGATTGATGAATCTATCAATGACATTTATCTCACTCGTAGTAAAAGTAGCATTTACATCTGGATCTGCAATTACCAATAAATCCACATTTTGCAATAGCTCATCTGTTATTCCATCTCCTCGGAATTCCTCAATTAAATAACCCTCCTCTTCCAATGTTCTTGATAATCTGGAGAATTGTCCTCTAGGACCATGGTTTGCAAAATATCCTGAAGGAGTATCCTGATCATGTGATGTATCAAATAGTACCGTTCCAGTTTTGAACCTAGTAACTGAATAATAGGTGATATTGGCTGCTGGAATAATTATATCATTTTCATCTGTGAAGTATACTTTTCCAAAATTGAATTCTATTGTATCTGATGTCACAGTAATATTGATATCTATTCTATTATTTCCGGTTGTGATATTTATAGATGAAGGTATGCTAAATTCAACACCATGAGTGTCCACATCTATATTTGGATAAATTGTGATATTGCTATTGCTGTAGAAATATACAGGGAATGTTTTTGTTATTCCACTCAATCTGTTTCTGAAATAATAATTAAAATCATCAAATCTACTTGGTACAACAGGTACATATGCCATATCATTCTCAATTATATCTTCGAGTATGGTATAAGCTCTATCAAAATCTACAAGTCCCCTTCCTTGTACCTCAATTTTGGATCCAATATCAATACCTGAGGCAAGAATTGCCTCTCTGATCTGAGCAACAGTTGCAGTTGGGAATGCCTCTTTGAGCAATAACGCTCCACCAGAAATGAATGGAGTACCCATAGAGGTACCAGTCAACGCCATTACATTACCACTTGTATAATTTACAGAGATTATTTGATTTCCAGGTGCGATAATATCTGAACCAGGATAATCATTGACAGATGGACCTACTGCTGAGAAATCCCATGTATCACTGATAAAACCATTTTCCATATATGCAGCACCAACACCTATCACACTCTCAAGACCACCTGGAATACCAACTCCTGACCCCATAGGTCCTCTGTTACCTCCTGCTGCCACCACAATCTTACCTGCATCATATGCCTTGTTGAATAGTAATCTTATCGGATCATTATCGCCATAATATAGATTTGTACTCAGGCTAAGAGTGATAACTGATGCAGAAGTACTGATAGCATAATCAATTCCTTCCAACATCCATGAGTTTTTACCACTACCTGTTTCATCAAGTACTCTGATTGCCAATATATTTGCTTTTGGTGCCATTCCTATATTATCAGTCTCAACCAATTCTCCGTTTATATTATATACTCCATTTCCAGCAGCAATTCCAGCCACATGTGAACCATGATAATCAATTATATCTGATGCCTCAGACCTCAGTCCAGTTGCATTATAGGTTGTCACCCTTGAATTTCCATTCTCATCGCTGAAGAAAGGTGTGTTGATACCTACACCAGAATCTATAATTGCAATAGTCATATCCTTTCCATACAAATTATATTTATCTCTAATTGCATCAACATTAATAATATCCCCACTATCTTTCAAAGAATTTCCATCCGTTTCAATTGATACAAGATCTTCTTGATAATCTGAATTGATAATAATCTCATCTGAGACTACATTTACTAGACCATCTTCTGGTATATCCATATTAGAGATCTGATTTACTGTAACTGCAGGAATTGATAAGAATATATACTCAATATTCTCCCTATCAAAACTATTCAAAGCAATATCTCTTTGTTCAAATGAATCATATACTATTATTTTTGTTTCCAAGGTTGTACTCTTGATCAAATTGAATTCAGGAAATTTATTCTTCTCCGGAGTATTATAAACTTCTTTCACTCTTGTATTATTGCTCTCAGCACCCACATCAATCATCATCAGTGAAAAATTAGATGTAAGTAATAAAAGAATAATAATTGAATTGATTGTCAGTTTCGGATGCATTTCAATTCTTTTTATTTTTTTTTAAATTTAAGTTCTTTTTATCACAGAAATGAAATCGCTAGAATAAAATTTTATTACTGACATTAAGAAATATTTAATTTATTTATCCCTAAATATCATCTGCTCTGATTTTACAAATAAACGATATTAATTGTCTTATCAAATTATTTATTTATTAAAATAATTATTTTAGAATTAGTGAGTAGCAAAGCTTTGGATAAAAAAGAGAAGATTCAAGAGATTCTTAATAAATACAGAAAGGCAGGTGAGATAGCAAAGGGTGCAAAAGATCTTGGAAGAAAGATAGTTAAACCCGGAGCAAATGCTTATGAAATATGTCAACAGATAGAAAATTACATGAGGAAGAAGGGTGCAAAACCTGCATTCCCAACTAATTTATCTTTTGATAATGAAGCTGCTCATTATTCAGCCGAGATTTTTGATGATCGGATAGTTCATGAGAATGCTATTGTTAAGCTAGATCTTGGCGTTCATGTGGATGGATATATTGTCGATACTGCAATTACATTGAATTTTAATCCAAAGCTAGAAAAATTAGCTGAAGCTAGTAAATTAGCTTTGGAAAAGGCAATTGAGTTGATTAAACCTGGAGTAAATATATTTACAATTGGTAAGGCAGTTGAGGATGTGATTACCAGGGAAGGTTTTGAACCGGTAAGAAATCTATCTGGACATCAGATAAAAAGATATAATCTTCATGCAGGCGTATCAATTCCTAATTGTGGGCCAGGCTACTTTGAAAAAGATAAAACTACTTTTGAACAGGGTAGAGTTTATGCCATAGAGCCTTTTGCATCCACAGGTAAAGGTTGGATTAAAAATGGAAGAACCACAAATATATTCAGATTTGTGGGAAAACCAAGAAAGAAAGATGCAGATCTAAAAGAGGCATTTGAATTATACAAATCCAAAGTTGGTGTACTACCATTCTCACCAAGAATGGTACATGAACCTAAATCCGGAGAAGAAGGTAAGAATAAAGTTATGAAAAATCTCAGACGAATGCTACAATCAAAGATAATACAGGGATATCCAGTATTGATCGAGGAGAATAAAAGAGCAATGATCTCACAACATGAGCATACTATCAGAGTTACCAAAAATGGTAATGAAGTTTTCACCTGATTTGTAGTATAAATTGAAATTAGTGCATCAATTAACATTTCAGTTATTTAAAAGAATAAATTTATTGTTTTTTGGATTACCTTACAATAGCATATTTAACTGTTTGATTTCTTTAACAATATATGAGTGATAATAAGGGCTCTTATGAGATCCAAACTTTATCTGAGAATCTTCAGAAAGCAAGAGATGAGATCTCAAAAGTAGTTGTTGGACAGACAGCTGTTGTTGAGAGTGTTTTACTGGCAATGCTTTGTGACGGGCATGTATTACTTGAAGGGGCACCAGGATTGGCAAAAACATTACTAGTAAGAGCAATTGGTAAAGTATTTGGTATGGAATTCAAACGTGCACAGTTCACACCAGATATGATGCCATCAGATCTTACAGGTGCTGCTATTTACCAACCTAGTGAGGGTGAATTCAAATTCACGCAAGGTCCTATTTTACAAATTTGCTATTGGCAGATGAGATCAACAGAGCACCACCTAAAACACAGGCTGCTATGCTTGAAGCGATGCAGGAAAAACAAGTATCTGCTGATACCAATGTATATCAACTCCCAAAACCATTTCTAGTTCTTGCAACTCAGAACCCTATTGAGCAGGAAGGTACTTATCCATTACCAGAAGCACAGGTGGACCGTTTTATGTTCAAAATACTGGTGGATTATCCAAGTGAGGATGAGGAATTGGAGATAGTCAGAAGATTCACCTCTGGAGTTACTTCATATGATGCACTTAATGATATTGAACAGGTTATAAATGTTGACAAAATTATATCTATGCAACAGATAGTTCGTGAGAAAATAAAAATATCAGAGGAATTGATGAGATACATAGTAAGAATTACTGGAACCACCCGAGATAGTGAGGAGGTAAGTATAGGAGCAAGTCCAAGAGCATCTTTGTGGTTAACCATAGGTGCAAAGGCACATGCTTTGTTCAAGGGAAGAGATTATGTAAATCCAAGTGATATTCAGAGAATAGCAAAAGATGTACTGAGACACAGGGTAATTGTTAGTCCTGAGTGGGCATTTGAAGGAATTGATTCTGATGCAATTATCAATCGTGTACTGAAAAACATCGAAGCTCCCACAATCTAGTTAATAGACAGATATAAAAATTAGAGAAATATGAGTTTTTATTGATAAATAAAATTGAATGTCTCTCATTCTTTTTTTTTAGAATATGATAAAATTATTGAGAAATATATTTTCTTATGGTTGTATTTATTTACATCCAAAAACAGAATTGAATTGATAATATGAGAGAAAAAGGTTATTTCTTTACAATACTTTTCCTATTGATTGTACCAACTTTTGTGGCAACTACCATGGTGAATGAGGTTTTAGCACAGGGAGGAGAGCCTATTGTACCTAGTGAACCATCAAATGTATATATTGAAGAAATTGCCGAGTATGATGCACCAATCGGTGATAGTAGACCTATTGTGCATCTTAGTGGAATTTTGTTCTGGGAAAGATTAGCTGGAATTGCCCTTTATTTTTATATTAATACCTCTGATATCATTGATTTCCAATTCTGGGATCATGATACGGGTAATTCACTTCCAGAATCTGATACATGTTTTGATCCACTATCTTTTGAGAGTGGATGTATAGTTGATGATGGAGATAAATTCATAATTAAACCAGAGAAAAAATCATTTGAATACACAATTGATGCCTATTATGATCCTGATATTATAGAGGACACAGGTATGATTGTGATTTTCAACTCACAGAGTGTGGATTTCTCTCTTGAAGTGGATGGAGAGCAAGTTTTTGCAAAAGTAGATTATAGAAATGAGATAATTCTTCCACAAAATGCCTATGTAGTCAGTAGAGCTCCTATTGATGATGGAATGGAACCATTGGATTTCAGAGAAGATGGTAGAGTAAGGTTGGTTTGGGAGTATAAGAACCGTGCGATGGATAGTAAACATGATCCATTGATGATAGAGGTAACCTATTCCTATGATCAGATATATCTTGCATTTAATCAGCAGATCTATCAACAACAGCAAAGTCAGAAAGAAAGACAGGAAGAAGAACAAAAACTGGATCTTCTAAATGCATCATTTATTGTTATTGCAACTTTGGCAGTATTGGCATCAATAATATCTGTACTATTTGCATATTTACTGGCAAGGAAGAGGTTCGAACCAAAACTTAACAAAGCTAAGGAATTACCAAGAAGATCCGTAACAGATATAGAGAGGAGCCCTTCTCAGAAGATACCTATCAAATCAATGTTTCTCTCAATGATTATAATTATACCATTTTTCATGGCTCCAATACCTATTCAGGCACAGACTGATATTGATAATATCGGAATGAATGTGACCATGGATCTGGGTAAAGAACCATTTGTATTGATTGAACGTACTGTGATGGAAATGCCAGTAGCTAAAGAATATGTGTATATATACACAAATACATCTGAAGTTATAAATTTCAATGCGTATGATGAGAATGGAAATACGCTTCGAACTGAGACAGAAGAAAATAGATATAAGGTGTTTGATCCGAGTTTCTATTTTGTTTATGAGATAGAGAGACCATACAAGGTATATGATCATGCTGGAATTCTAGTATTCATGGACCGTATCTGGTCTGAATTTGTTATGCCTCCAGAAGCACAGACTGCTGATGATATATATTTCAATGTGGATCTTAAATATTCAATTATACTACCTGCAGATGCTTATCTTTACAGTGCATCTCCTTCAGATCTGATGGCAATCAGCACTACAAATACTGGTAGGTGGAATGTAACCTTCACCTCTGATGATCGTAATATGGATGCATTTCATGATGTATTCGAGATGCAGATAACATTCTCCTTTGTTGATATACTAGAGGCATTGGAGAATTTGAATGCAGATTTTCAGAAAGATAGAGTTGAGATACAGAACACTCAGGATCTGATTGATACAGTAAGGGATGAAATATTATTATTCTCACTGTTAGGTTTGATTGCACCATTAATCTCATTCATGATTGCATATTGGGTATTCAGAAGAAGATATCAGAAACTTATTGAAAGAACTGAAAGACAGCAAGAGGAGAATATTTTTGTTGAGGATGCTCAGATCGCTGCACTGACACTATCTCTTGAGAGTACTGAGAATGATATGGCAAAGAGTTTTATCGGTCATTACTGGAGAGTGATACGTAGAATATCAGAACTGGTAAATAGAGATATTTCCCTGCTTGATAATCAAAGGATACTCATTGAGATGGATAAGAAAGGTATCAATGTTGATAAGGCATTATTAACAGATATTCTAACAAGGGGTCAAGAAGTTTCAGAAGAAGATGAAATAACTTATGAAGACCTCTTTGAATATGCAAACCAAGTAGATCTACTATTTGAGGAAATGGAGTGATTGTATGCGATTGAATAGAATAATATTAACATTTTTTATAATACTGTTATTAAATAATACAGGTGCACAGACTCAATTTGAGGGAAATACACATATATTCAATCTAGGTGTGGAATACGAGATGAGTAGTTTCACCAAAGCTCCACTGAAATGGACTGCAGAGTCAAATGAAACTGTATACATCAATGTAACTTTGACACAACTTCCAGATATAATATCAAGCATTGAAGTTCAGTACATTACAATTAAAAAATATGTGGTTACAAATAATGATGAGATTGGTACACAGGAGGGCTTCAAGGCGATTGTTACTGAGCAAGAGTTCAATCAAGTTGGACAGGAATTCTCATTCAAAGAAAGTATTGATACTCCAATTCTAGGTGATTTATTTTATCTAAATATCACGATATTTGCATTCACCAAAGGTAATATATCTCAATCTGAGAGCGTACCCTACAGTTACAGATTTCCAGTTGATAACACAATTATTGTGGACCGAGAGAATGATCTGGTTCCACTGATCAATCTGTATGGATTTCCACCAAGGTCTTTTTTTGAGAATTGGTTTCCAATATATTTGGCTATAATAGTTTTAATTCTTACACCTGCATATATTGCAGGTATATACAAAATAAAATCTGCAAGGAATAAAAAGGAGGAATCTGATTAAAATGAGCGAGATATCAATACAGGTCCGAAGAGTGACTGAACGAGTGAAAAAATATTACAAAGTTTTTGGATTCCGATCTACCGCAATGATGAGGCCTGGTAGGTCTGTAATTCGGGGTGGAAGAAGACTTGGTTTTGATGAGATTGAATGTGTTGTTGCGGAGACTGCAAGGGGAACCTCAGTTGGTTTCTATACCATAAATGCATTTCAAGGATTAATATATATGATCCCCTTTTTATTTGTGTATTTGTTACACCTCTTGAATAAAATTGAGGGTGTAAGTAAATATATAACTGGTGATGATAAATTATTTGAAATAGACTGGTTGAAATTATTCTCCGGAAATGCTACACTTGATATCAAGTTTACACTGGTATTTCTATTACTTGGTCTAATTCCTTTGATGCTAGAATTTGTACATCAACGTATAAGATTGGCAAATCTTAAGAGTAGGTTCTCATTTTTCACCCGAGATGCAATTTGGGACACAAGAGAGGCTCCATCTAACCTTATTGCACTTCTTTCAAGTAGATCTGTGATTATTCACTCATGGATATTATCTATTCTGTATTTCTCTTTATTCTCTTTTCCCAGTAATACAATTGGGGAGATAATATCATTATACAAGACAAATTCTGATGATCTGTACTATGCCACTGCTGATGCATTCAGTATGACTGTGGGCTTGGTGATTGGATTGCTATCTGCTGACAAGGCCATTCGAATGAGAAAGGAAAACTCTCTGATTGATAAAAGAAGCAGGATCACAGGTAGTCTGCTCGAGAGAAGAATTGATCCGATATTTTATGGGATACAAGCAGCTGCCTATTCAGTCATTCTATTTGGTCTTCTGATGTCAGTTACCTATTTGAAGGGTGTTTCATTCGATATTGCATTTCAAATGCTAGCATTTGCTTTGCTAGGAGGATTGATCACAGGATTAATCCATTCTGAAGGTCCACTGTGGGTAAGCTCTGCATATGGTATTTTGATATTTTTCTCTTCACTGATCTATATCTTCCGAACTGGCGCCAA
>JAJRQD010000228.1 GCA_024280435.1 archaeon
ATCATACCCTGTGTAACCTCTCTATAATCTAGTGGTATCTCACCTGAGAAATTGCCAAGATCCATATTATACCACCACCACCAATCAAAATATGAGAAATCAGAAACCATATCATCAAATTGTAATAAATAAGTAGCATTTGATACTGAGGGCATTACATTATCTTTGTCATTATCATATCGCATACCGGTAAGATCTTCCTGAGGTCCCACATTGTAAGTCCAACCACCAAATTCATCATAGAATGAATCGTTGAATTGTCTATAACTTGGTACAATAGCCTCCTCATAACTATCAACTAGCAATAGATGATCAAAATCACCTTCTGGAGATGTAAATGGGATAGAATTAGCACTTTCTTTGGCAATGAAAATATCTGCATTTCCAACTGTTGTTTCTATCTCAACCTCATCTCTGATATTTGCTCTCATCAACTGATTTGGATCTGATGCATTCATCACATACATCTCATCAGAAAATGTATTGTTTTTATCCCCAGACATCTTGTAAAAGAACATGTCTCCAGTCTCATAATTAGTATTTGCTGCATCTGTTGATACTGCAATTACACTACCACTGTTGAACAGCGAAGTCATTAATAATAAAACAATAGGAATTATAAATATTGTTTGTTTCTTCATAATTATAACCTAAATTTAGTAATATAATTTAATCAAAATTTAATATATAAACCTTTGTGATTAAAATTGAAGAAGATATTTTCTTAAATGATTTATACACACATTTAAGATTATACAATCATTTAAGATTATAAAAATAATCTATCTATCTCATTTTTTATCAATAAGCTATAATCATCAACATAATTACCCGAAATATCTAGATGATTTAATAATTTTAGACCGAAAAAATCATCTAATTGGATTTGTATTTTATTATTATTCAGTATTAGTTTATTCAAAGAGGTCAGAGTTCTCAATTCTTTTGGTAAGTTGTAAAATTTATTATTAGATAGATATAATTCTTTTAGACTGTATAAATTGGTTATATTCTCAAAAATACGAATCAGATTATTATTGTTGAGTTTTAATATTGATAGATCGGGCAATATTATTTTATCTGGTAACCTCCTTAATCTATTGAAAGAAAGATCCAAAGCATCTAGATTCTGTAATTTGTTTATCTTGATACTAATCTCCCTGATATTGCAATGATTCATTCTGATATACTTTAAACTCTTAATATCACAAATTACATCTGGAAACTTATAGAAATTACCCCTGTCAATTGATAACTTGTTAAGAGACCTCATGCCATCTAGTTTGATATTTATCTCTTTAAACTTGCTGGAAAAACATATTTTTAATTCTTCCAATTTATTCAATCTGTTAATCTCATCATCTAGTATCTCAATAAAATTACCATTTAAGTCTATTTTTCTAATATTTTTCAGATTATATATCTCATCTGGAATTTCCGTGAAATTATTATGACTTAGATTTAATTCTTTGAGTTTGTTCAATTGTTTCATTGAGAAAGAAATCTCGTTTATATTATTCATTTCTAAATTCAGATATTCCAGGAAAATCAATTTGGATAGATCTGGTAAGTAGTCAATCATATTTGCTTTAATAGTTAATTTTCTCAATTTTCTTAAATTAGATATATTATCATTTAATTTTACAATTCCAGTGAAGCTTAGATCAAGAACTCTAAGATTTTTTAATTTAAATATCACCTCCAAATTTTTGATATAAAAATTGTTAATCAATAATAAATCCTCTAGATTTACCAATCTATGCATATTTTCAGGTAATTCAATCAATTCATTATTACGTAGATCAAGAGAAATTAAATCCCTCAATTGAGTGATAGCATCTGGAAGTATTTTCAGTTTATTAAAACCCAAATTTATGGATATTGGTTTTAATTCTAGAATGCTTGTGATTGGAATAATCTCAAGTTCCAAATCTGATAAATCAAGAGTTCCATTCGGTTCAATTCGTCTCTCTAGATCCTCAACATTATGACCAAGTAGAGTTAGTTCCAATCGAAATTTATCTATTATGGACATGAATTAATAATAGATTATTAATAAATAACTATTAAGCATTTATTTTATGGAATTATCTGATTTTAGTTCAATTATTATATATCTAGACACTTAGACAAATATTTTAAATAGTCATGATTATTATTTTATTTATGAAAAAAGCATTTATCAATGCAACAATCTACCCCGTTGATGAAGACACTATTGAGAATGGTACACTGTTGGTGGAAGGTTCTAAAATAATTGATGTTGGTAAAGGTCTATCAACTGATGGTTACGAGATAATTGATTGCAGGGGATTGTTCATTACTCCTGGATTTATAGATCCGCATACTCATACAGGAGTATGGGAAGAAGGAGCAGGACCAGGACCTGGAAATCATGACGGTAATGAGATGAGTGAACCAATTACTCCATATACCCGTGCTCTTGATTCAGTACATCCAGAAGATTATGATTTTGCAGATGCACGTATGGGAGGTGTAACTACACTTGGGATCACACATGGATCTGCAAATGCAATTGGAGGGCAATTTGTAGTTATGAAATCTTATGGAAATGTTGCGGATGAGATGGTGATAAGAGAACCTGCAGGATTGAAAATGGCACTTGGAGAGAATCCTAAAAGAGTAGGTGATACAAAAAACAGAGCACCGACATCTAGAATGGGAGTTGCATATCTGATAAGAAAAGCATTCTATGATGCAATTGAATATCAGAAAGACTGGGATCATTTTTATCTTTCACTTGCAAATGAACAGGATGATAAGAAGAAAGAATTGATCAGAGAACCAAGATATGATATTGGAAAAGAGGCTTTGATAAAGGTGCTAAATAAAGAAATACCAGTGAGATGTCATGCACACAGAGCTGATGATATCATCACTGCAATTAGATTATCAGAGGAGTTTGGATATGATCTGGTGATCGAGCATGCAACAGAGGGATACAAAGTGGTGGATACACTTGTTGAGAAGAATATTCCAGTTGTTGTTGGACCTGCATTTGGAGGTAGAGCTAAAAGAGAGTTGATTCATATGACATTGGCCAACTCTGCAATCATACACAACAAAGGTGGATTTGTCAGTCTCATCACAGATAGTCCTTTCAATCCGATACATGGTCTCAGAGATAATCTGATATGGGCCATCAGAGAGGGATTACCAGAGAATGAGGCTTTGAAATTGATAACTATTAATCCTGCAAAAATACTTGGAGTGGATGATCGGGTGGGTAGTCTAAAAGCAGGTAAAGATGCAGATTTCCTGTTATTCAATGGAGATCCTCTTGATAGTAGAAATAAGGTTATTAAAACCTACATCGATGGAAAATTGGTATTTGAGAATAAACCTGCTTTTTGATTGACAATATATAGAAAATAATTGAGAAGCGTACTTAAAACCTTTGTCGAACTAGTTTTTGGAATACTAAAGTCTATACCCATTTTATTGAGTACAAAACTGATTAGAAATAAGTAATATTGTTAAACGTTTTCCAAATTAGTGTATTAATAAAAGATGAATTAATTACAGTCCAAGTATGAAGTTATTTTACCTGACAAATATTAACAGAAGTTTTAATTTGCGTTTGACAATACCAAATTATTATTGTGTACAATTTCAATATGAGTTGGATAATCTGATCCACTAATATAATTATTTTAAATGACTGCGATGATAGTCATTTTTAAAACTTGAATTAATATTCTAATAGTGAACAATCTCAGGGAAAATGATTTCAGAACAATAATGACACGGGTAAACAAATATCATCGTGCAAATAATGAATTTCTTGCAATGATGATAAAAGTATCCAAGAAACCTTATTTTGAGGGATTTCAGAAGATATTGGAGAAGCAGAAATTCAAATTTGATGATAAAAAAGCATACATTAATCTAAACATACCTATGAAACTGATTTTACTTGATTCTCTGAACATTAATCAAATTACCTGTGAAAAATGCAATCTTGAGTATTCAATGCCTATTGCGATTAAATTCATTGCAGAATGTTCTTTTTGTGCTCTGATTGATCATTATTACTTTAATAATGATTTTGAATTAATAGTAGAGACCGATCTCTCTGATGAGGAGAAAGTTAATGGTGATGTATATTTTTCATGGATATATACATATGATAGTTCTCAGTTCCCAACTGGATATCTAACAGGGTTCATGAAACTTACCAAAATATACAATGACAGTGATCTTCTAAGCAGTATTAGAACCGTATCAGTTGATTATACTGAAAAAGAACTCGAAGAGATGGATGATAAGAAATTGATGCGAGTGGTCTATACTACCAGTAATTCAATGAGAATTAAAATCAAGGCAATTTCTCTGATAAATTCAATCGATGTACTTTACAATATCTATCATGGTACACAGGAATTTGAAAAGGAGATAATCAAGAGATTTTTTGAGATTGGAGGTCATTCTATGTCACTTCTTACATTTAGACTACCTCCATTTATTAATTCAGGATATTCAGAGTATGATAAGGAATATCTTGAATTTAAAGATAAATTAACAGAAGAGATGAAATTGCATGAGAGTAGATTTCCATACTGGGTAGAGACTTCTAAAAAATTCAACAAATTAATCAATGATCATGATGAATCATCTAAAATTTTTCTTAATGAGGAACCGCTGACTAGTCTAGATATTAGTCTCTTGGTGGAGGAGGCAATACTGGGAAATGCACAGGCAATTATAGAACTACATCACAATAAATTACTCAAAGAGATTGCAGAGGTAGTAATTGATCCATTGGCAAGAATACCATTTGATATGAGAATAATGATACTGACTGAATTTATACCTGAGGATAGCTTTGAGATATTATTTGATCAGATACTTGATATTGAAGAGGAGGCAATGATGATAGGAATTTCTGTTGCGTATCATCTTACTAAATATATTAAGAATAAATATCTGAAGGATAAGATGATAAATCATTCATTCTTCAAGTATTACAAGGAGAAATTGGATGAGGAGGAAATGAGGAGAAGATTTAATTTTAAAATTGGAATCGAATAATTTTTTATTATTATAACTTAATTTTTTATTATTATAACTTAATTTTTTTATCAAACAGTACGAAACATAATTTTAGATAGGATACTAATGATATTGGTAAATTTTGATTGGAAAAAATTCATATTAATTTATGGTATATATTATGTTACACTACATATTTTTTCTTATTATCAAATACCATTGGAATTTAAATTGATCCTTACTTTTGTGTTTATTATCTGCATACTCTATTTTATGATAGATGATAATTATAAATCATTATTAATATTCTTCTTACTGACAGTAATTGATAGTTTACTATTCAAGACAATAAATATTGAGAGATCTCCAATTTTCATTGTGTTATTCACTACTTTTATCCTATTAGTAATTTATCTAAGTGATAGAAAATTGAAACTAGTAATCAAGGAAATGCAAAAAGAGAATGATCTGAAAAATATAGAGATGAGAAAATTACAGGGAAATTTTTTAGCTATTAGTAATTTATCTGGAGTTGCAATTATTGAGAGAAATATGGATGAATTATTATCTGCTATGCAAGACTTGAAGAAACAAGGTGTTGATGATCTTAAAGAATATTTTGAGAACAATCATGAGGAAATAATTTTATTTGCTATGAAGATCAAGATTGTATCAATAAATAAACAGGGAGTTATTTTGTTGGAGGGGGAAACAGAGGAGGAGGTTGTTAACTACTTACAATCAGAAGAATACTTCAGACAGTATATCAATAAAAAAGATTTGATATACTCGTTATCAAGCTATTTTAACAGTGTAACACCGGGGATAAGACAATCCTATGTTTATTCTGTAAAGGGTAAAAAAATCCCTGTGATAATTCAATCTCAGATACCCACAAA
>JAJRQD010000229.1 GCA_024280435.1 archaeon
ATACGCAACTAGAAATCTGAACAAAGCTGTTCAGATTTCCATATTAAACTAATACTCAAATAAATTGGATTAAAATAGCGGAGCTCAGGACATGCCATTAAGTATGATTTTAAAACTTAACGCGTTATTTTATCACATATCCTCCAAATCTAACAAAAATTAGATGTCCTGGTTGATTATTCGAAACCGAAGCCTGGAAATGCCCGATTATGAAATTCTACTGAAATGGAATTCATCAATGTATTTTAGAGATTTATTTTTCGTCTTCTTTAATATCTAAACCTCTAAATTCTTAAGAATTTGTATTATGGCTATGATTAACAAATTTGTCAACTATTTTCATATAAATTTTATTTTATTTTTAATTAATGGATTCAAAATTACAATCACTTGTTGAAAAACTAAGAGAAATAAAAAAAATGGGTTTTGTTGAAACACATAGAACTGGAAATACAGGAATAGGAAAAACCTTAGAGGATCTTCTTGGTATTATTGAAAATAATATTCAAGGTCCAGATTGGAAAGGAAAATATGAATTAAAAGCTCAGAGACGTGGTACAAGTTCAAAAATTACACTTTTTACATTATCTCCAAAATTGATTGAAGGTCTAACTTGGCAAACTTTTATTGAAAAATATGGTTACATAGACAGAAAAGGAAGGATCGCACTAAAAAATACGATGTATTTCAATAGAAATGAAAATAATTGGAAAATAGGTATAACATCAGATAAAATTAATCTGATTGTTGAGGATGAAATTCCAGCATATTGGGTTAAAGAAACTGTGATGTCAAAACTAACATCAAAGCTGAATAATACAGTTTTTGTATATGCCGAAAGGAAAAAAGTTAATACAATAGAAAATTTTCATTTTGAACAAGCAATACTGGGTACTAATATTTCATGGGAAAATTTTTTAGATTTAATTAAACAAAATAAAATAGTAATTGAATTTCGTATGCATCAAAAAGAAAGTGGTGCTGTTAGAGATCATGGAACTGGATTTAGAATTAAAAGCAATTTATTAGATCAATTATTTGAAAACCACATTGATTTAAAGATTTAAGGAATGATTTTATCTTTTGAAGGTGACTATAAACTCATTAACCATAGTTGATACTTTTTCACCTTTTATATTTGTTGGACTATTCTTTGAAGGCATTCTTTTATTAGGAATATCTCTAATATAAGTGCCAGTATGCCTATATCCGAATTGCTCAAATATTTCTTTTGTAATTTTATCTGTTTCAATATAAGTTGATTTGACGGTTCTATTACCAACAACATAACAGATCTCTGATTTATCATTCAGTATATCTGATAAAGCTTCAATAACCTCATAATAACCTTGATAAAACCTATGAACTTCTCTGGCTCTTTTTTCATCTTTATTAGAAATAATATCGTGTGTTTTATCTAATATTTTTGAACCAATATCCTGTAACGTTAATTCATTTTTTTTAGATCTACTTCCACCAAGAAGATGTGAATCAATTTGTTGAGGAATAATTTTATCTTTTCCTAAATTTAAAAAATCACTTGACAGTCTCGAAAATTGTCCATATGCAACAGTAGTTCTTGAATCTCCATATGGGGGTGATGTAAGTACTCCATCTATATTCTTATCTTTAAGGTTAGAAATAAATCTTGAATCACCAAATCTTACTTCAGGTTCAACATGATTACTAGGAAGCACTTCTAAATATTTTTTATAATTTGAATAATTTCTTTCCATTTTATTAATGAATAATTTAAATGGATTTGGATTCCAACTATCCAATTTATCCTTTGTCATTCTATATAATTTAAATTCACCATTTCGAGTGTTTGATGCTTCTCTAATTGTTTCAGATAATATTACAATAAAAAAATCTCTATAAGGTTGATCCATGTATAAATTATTAATACAATATAGAATTTGTGATAGCTCATTAAAAACATGAGGTTTGAACCAAAATTCTTGATTGTGAAGATTAATGTTTAGTGGATTATCTGTATCAATTTCATCATAATTATTCGTATAATAATCTATCATTTCTTCAAGTTCGATTTTATAATTGGTTAATTTGTTATAATCTAATATTTTTGTTTTTACTGAAGAAATTAGGACTGCTAAAGGATTTAAATCTATACCTATACTTTTTCTACCAGATAAGGAAGCTTCTACTAATACTGAACCACTTCCAACAAAAGGATCAATTATATACTGTGATGATTTTAAATATTTATTGATACAATATTTTGCAACGGGACCGACCATCATTGCTGGATAATTATGGAACCCATGAGTTGCATATTTCGTGTCAGTTCCTTTGAAATCAAGTTCTTTGACACGTTGTCTAGTGTAAATATTCAAATTTTATTCAGCCAATTTTAGTATAAATTACCTACATTATAAGTTACTTATAATACTTATTTCAATAATTATTAGTTTATTAAAATATTAATCAATTTTTCTACTAATTCCTTTCCATAATCGGTCAATCTTAATGAAACAAAGGTTCCTTTCTTTTCTAATTTGATAATAATATCATCATCAATTAAGTTTTTTATCTCTCTACTAACTTGTGTTCTGGAAATTATTAATGCATTTGCTATATCTGATGGTTTTATTTTATCATATTTATTGACTAAGATAATTATGGATAATCTAAGGCTACCTCCAATCTTATCCATGATTTCTCTTTTAATATTTTCCATAATTTAATTTTTGAGTATTAGTATATATTCAATTTGTTGACATATTTGTCAACTTATTCTTTTACAAAATCTATAATTATTTCATATGATCCAGAGAAAATAAGAAAATTAGATGGATAACCAAATCCATGTGCGTTTTTAAAAAACTCAGTTCTATCCCATATTATTTTATTTTTATACTTGTATCCAATTTTTTCTAATGCTTCTATAATTTTAGAAGGAAATAGAATATTCTTATTTACTGATTTATCATATATATCATTGCATACATTGATTATTAAATGTCCTTTAGGTTTTAATTTTGAGTAAAATTCTTTCATAATTTTATTAAATTCAATAATAAATGAATCAATTTCTAATATACCCAGATCATTTGTTTTTTGTGAGTATTGTCTTGGGGAATGATCTCTATCTCGATTTTTTCTCGACCTATGTGTCATTCTTTTATTCAGTAAATTAGCATATGGAGGACTTGTGATAATTAAATCAATGCTATTTATTGGAAATAATTTACTGATAATTCGAGAATCACCATCAATAATAATATTATTTGGATCTTTAATAGGTCTTGTCTTTGCAAATTTATTATAATAATTTGATAAATCAATAGATATACCATATCTCGATAATTCTGAAGCAGCCTGAATTGTGGTTCCACTACCTCCAAAAGGATCAACAATTAATTCTCCTTCATGTGTTAATAATTTGATAAAATACTTTGGTAGATCAATTGGAAATATTGCTGGATGAATTTTTTTTGCACCATAATCTATTGTTCGGTAACTGAATTTAATGATTCCCATTTGATATTTTATCCATTCTTGTTCATCTAAACATGATATTTTTCTATGAAAACAATTACATTTTTTACCTTTATGATTAACAATTTCATTTATCTTATTTTGATTAATTTGCATTAAATTACTGGAATTAGGATTGACCTGATTGCATTTTATATTAGATGAGATACTACATATATCTTTACGACATATTATTATAGTTTTATCACAAAATATACATTTTCCAATTACATGTAAATGCTGAGTATCATTAACATTAACATAGTCTTTATAGACTATTTTGTATATAAAGTGGTTGTTAAAATTCGAGAATTCAAATTTAAGATCGGGATCGGTACAAAGAACCACAAAATATATTATTAATTTTGGTATTTAAATTACTTTTAGATTTATTCTTAATTCAGTAATTATTAACAGTAAAAGATATACCATTAAAGTATTAATACTTAAAAATCTGAATATTAAATTTTCAATATACCAATTACAATACAAATAGACTCAATATTATTTGATGATAAAGTTAAAGGATTAAATTGTTCTGGTCTTATTTCTATTGGTGATTATACTAAGATATCACATCAAATTATTGAAAAAAATAATTTACAAAGAAAAAAGGTAAGACAGAGTAACAAAATTTATTCTTTATTACTAGATGATTTAAAAAATGGCTGTGTAATGCCACCTATTGTATTAGCTGCAACAGAATCTGCGAGCTTAAGAAAAAAAGAGATTATTAAATCTATTGTATCATATAGATGCAGCTATTAGAAAATTAATAAATGATGAAAATTTATTTAGAAACGCAAAATACAATTCTATTTCAGATTCAATTTCACTAAATCAGGAATTCATGTTAAAAGACTTTTATGGGGAACAATCTTTATTATTAGTAATAAACCTGAACCAACTCAAAGACATTCAAAATATTAACTTTGATTCTGTAAAAAGAATGGTGATATTTTCAAAATGGGGATTTATTGAAAATACTAAGAATAAGAGTATGAATATGCGTGGTATTTTTTTACAAAATGTAGACGATTTATTGGAGGAGATCAAAGATGAAGAAGAAATAAATGAAGGTAATACAGAAAATAATGAACTCCAATAATCTGACCATACAAAAAACAGTATTCAGAAAGTGATGAACTCCAATAATCTGACCATACAAAAAACAGTATTCAGAAAATGATAAACTCCAATAATATGACCACACAGAACAGTAGCCCCATATCCACTATTATTGTATCTGAATACATACTTACCAAC
>JAJRQD010000230.1 GCA_024280435.1 archaeon
AGAATTAGAACACTCAGATTAATCAGTCAAATAGCATTTTTCTTTATACTGAACGGTGTAATTATAGGATTATCAAAAATATCACTACCAGTCCCGGTCTCTATGCCAGCGGGAAGTCCTTTTGGAATTGCATTCGGAGGTATTGATGCAATACAGTGGGTACTTGCAAGTGGTAGTTTCCCATTTTTAGCATTTGGAGTATTTTTCATTACTGGAGCGACTGTGGGCAAATTATTCTGTGGATGGGCCTGTCCAGTAGGTTTCTGGCAGGATATTCTTTCATGGTTCCCCACTAATAAGATCAAAGTATCAGGTCCTGTAAATAATGATGCAAGAGGTTTTGGTAATTTCATTTTGTATCTTGTGTTGATACTTACAGCGGTAGTAGGTACTCGTGAGGCCAGAGGTACTAACTTAGAGACTGAAATATTCACAAGAATACCATATGGAGTTGTAGACCCTGCGGGTACTATGTTCATCACATGGTTTTATGCATTTTTCTGGGGATATTTACCCGGAACCAATGGTATTTTTGTAACACTTGATGTACTACAACCATTATTCTTTATTAAAACAGTGATCTTGTTTATTATTGCAGGAATATCATTAAAGATACCAAGAGCATATTGTAGATGGATTTGTCCAACTGGAGCATTATTAGCACCAATCGCTAAGCATTCAATACTAACGATCAAGAGAAATCCACTGAAATGTGAAGATGGGTGTTCTAAATGTGAGGATATATGTCCAACACAGGTACCAATTTTGGATGAAGCATCATCTGGAATTGCAAATGAACTGTGTATCATGTGTGGTAATTGTGTAGATACTTGTCCAGATGCATTATCATTTGGATTCAGATTTTAATTATAGTAGTAAGAAAATTTATTATCCCATACAAAATATGAAAAAACATCTCTGAAAAGGTTTATTGCTGAAATATTCACTATTTACTGAATCATAAATTAATATTGAAAAATATAGACAACAAAAATACTATTCAACAAATTTGTTAGATTAAAATAAAAAATCAACTGAATTCGGAATTAAAATAATGAGAAATAACTTCAATTAAGAAAATGCAATTTTTACAGTACATGCTAATTTGAGATTACAATTTATTAATCTCATCAATTAATTGCTTGATAGAACCTTGAAAATCAATTGTGAATTTATCTTTGTATTCAAAACCATCTATATTTTTATCTATTAACCATGTTTTTATTCCCACAGCTTTTGCAGCCATATCAAATAGATAATGATTTCCCACCATCAACACATTTTCAGCAGATACATCTAACATTTCAATTAATTCAAGATAATATCTTGGATTAGGCTTACACACAGTGGTATTCTCTGCATGAGTAACATGGATAAACTGATCAAATTTCAAACCAGCCCAGCTACATCTTTGCTCTGTTGCGATTGATGGAAAAACAGGATTGGTAGCAAGCAAAACTTTGATATTTTTATTCTTAGCAGCATTTATTACCTCTGTTGCAAGGTTAGATTTACCAAGATCTTTTAATTTTGGAAATTCATTGGTATAAAACTCAATAAATCGAGTTAGTAACTCATCAGGTGCAATATCAGTCATATCACTGAATGGATACATGAATCCATCAAGAGTAAAACTGTTGGGATCATCATGCCTCATCATATTCTCAAGTGCTTTCCAAAATGCATTGAAAAAATCTTCTTTTGATAATTCCTGAAAATAGGAATAAATCAATCCAGTATATTTCTCTGAAAATAACTTTTCATCCATATCTAGCAGTGTACCATCAAGATCAAACATGATGGCTTGAATCCCATCTAATTTCGATATCATAATATTTATTCAAATAATCACTTAATAAAACTAATGATTTTCTATAATTAATTATGGAATAACTTATTTTTATTTTGTGAATATTATTAAATATACTTACTCATCTAGGAAAGCTCAACGATGTATGCTTGGATTTTGGTTTTCTTAGTACATAGAATAATCCACCACCACCAAAAAATACAGCAGATGCTAAGAATGGAATAAGATAGCCAACACCTATCACAGCAGGCAGGTAAGTTTTGATCCTCTCATTCATAAATACATCAATTGGTTGATTCAAGAAAAATGCAAACAACATAGGAATTGCACTTGTGAGAATACCAATATAGCTAACTAGTTTTGAGATCCTATGTGTGATCACTTTCATATCCAGTGGTATTTTATGAAATACTGAACCATCCTGAATAAACTGAATATTAGCATTGAGTTTACCTATTGCTATTGGGGTGACATAAAATTCAACCTCTCCTTCCTCGTCAAAAGCCACTTCTTGCTGAGTTGGTACGACAATAGATCCAGGAATAATGGGTCTGATAATAATAGGACTTGTAGATTTTGTTACAAATGATCCAGCCTTCTCACTGGCTTTCTCACCACTCATGACAGATGTTATAGAGGCAGAACTCATCAATTCTCTAGACGATAATTTTATCTTCAATGGATATGCCCTGTTAGGAATCATTCTTTCAAACCATGATACATTAGTGAACCTCTTTGTTTCTTTCTTCATAACAGGTGTTTCTAGTACATCATCCATGTAATCATCACCCATCAGTTCTTTTGGCAATAAAGCCAATTCTTCCTCTTCTTCAGCTGCTAAAATAGAGCTAACAGATTTTTTAGATTTTTTACGGCTTTGTTCTATTTTTGGTGTAGATCCCTGTTTTGGTGGTGCGGGCATTGAGCCTCTAGAAGAAGGTGGTGCGGGCATTGCACTTCTTGAGGGTGCAGGCATTGTGGAAGGGATAGTATCACTCTTTGAGGGTTTTGGTTTTGGTAATCCGCCAGGCGTACTTGGAGCACTAGGTGGAGAACCTGGACCGGGTGGACCCGCAGATGGTGGAGGTGCCATTGATGACGGTGCTTTAGGTATTGGCATTCCACCAGTAGACCTCTTCATTGGGGGAGGGGGTAAAGGAGATGGTGAAGCTTTTGGAATGGGTGTGGTTTTCTCAGATAGGTCTTGTTTAGCTTCATCTCTCTTAGCAGATGTTTTCACCTTCTCTTTGGATTTATTTCTCTTTTCTTCCTCCTCTAATTTCAACTGTTCAACCATTGAACTATGAGGTGGACCGTCAAATATCTTCTCAACTATATCGACTTTACCTTTGGGTAATGCTTTTTCAGAGAGTACATTTATTCTATCAACAGAAATTCCGAGTAAAGCCAATTTAAAACTGATATCAGTTATAGCCTGATCTGGAATCTTAAGCACAGACCCCACGTTGATTGTCAGACTTTGCTCTATTTGTTTGAGAACGGTGGAAAATGATGTAGATAATCTCTGTTGTAAAGTATGTACAAATTTATCTGGGGTAATATTATTCATTGGCATTACTATTGCATTTATCCCAGAACCTATGAAATTACCCGCAACAGATATTATTTTTTCTGAAAGTTCAATATCAAATTCAAAATAAAAATTATGTGGGAAAAGTATTGCTCCATCACCTAATTTATCAGCGGTGTAAACAAATGAGGCTTGATCTCTGTACGCCTCCCAGGATACATCTTTTGCATCACCACTATAAACCAACAATGTTGAATGTCCATCTAATATTATTGCTTTTGGAATAAATTTATCTTCATTATCTGCCAGAAATATACCTGGAGAATTTATATCTCCAAAAATTTCATCGAATTCTACGAACTCTTCAGGAATGATTTCTGGATTCCTTTTTAATACCACATTATTTTAATTGTTATTGAAGAAAATAAAGCTTATTAATAAAGATTGAATTAAAATCCATGATTTTTTATATAACGATTAAATTTCCCTATCAATTCTATAAATTTTGATATTTCGTTTAGTCAATTCTTTAATAAAAATATCAAATGGTACAACTGATTCACCAGGTACCACACCTCGTTCTTTGATTATTGAATATGTAAGCATTATACCAATAATTGATATTGGAAATGCAGTTGTTCTAGCCATTGCTGAATAACCAGTATCCATATCCATTTTATCCATGATCTCAAATACAGTTTTAATTCTTGAACCATTCTTAATTCCATCAACTGCAATTTTAATCAGTACCATATCAGGATCACCTCTAGGTAGATATTTTTGTAAATAATGCTCAACCAATTCTCTTGGATTTGTGTTTTTATATTTTTCAGAGCTGAATAATCCAAATTCTTTCAAAAACTTAATGAATTGACAATGACCATCAAATCGAATTGTTTTGTAGTCTAATTCATTAATTCTATTCTTAAATAATATTGGTAAAGAAGAGGTACCTCCAGCAGTTTGAAATGCTTCCAGTGTAGGTAATTCAAAGCTGTTGAATTCAATCCTCTCCAATTCTGATAATGAAGGAACTTTGATTAATTCACCATCACGTATCACCTCCGCGTCTTCAAGGTACTCATTAGTTAAACCGCGAATTGAGAATACCTGTTGATACTTCAAAATTGTTGTTGGTTTCTGTGGTAGTCCACCCACTCGTATTTTACATGAA
>JAJRQD010000231.1 GCA_024280435.1 archaeon
AGATAAATGCAGATATTAATGGAGCAATAAATATAATGGGAAAAGTAGCCCCAGAGAGTGTATTAAAACACATTCAATGGAGTAGTGGTGACATCATCTCACCGGAGCGTGTGAAATTGATTAATTTCACAACTTAAAATTTGTATGTACAAATAAGATGATCTCCAAGCCACTTTTCTAGTTTTGCAATTAAGTCTTTATTCATACTCAGAACAGTAAATGAATTGTATTAAAAGATTATTTCTTCGAGTTACTTTATTCCAGTTATTTTATTCTATAAATTTGGAGAATTTGGATGTGAATTCATTTATCCTGCACTGTGCACATTTATCACTGAAATCAACAGAGCCACAATTGTCATCATTGTCACATTCAGATGCCTTTGAGATCAGTTCCCTGAATTCCTCTTTACTCATTGTTACTTCCAGTTTACCTATAAGTATCTCTGTGCTTGATGCATCTGATAGTTCTGATGAGATATCAATATTCTCTCCTAGCCTCTCTGTGATTATATTTTTCATCCAATCTGCAAATTCCATCATTTCCTCTATAAATTATTGGAATATTAATATTTTGTATAATTTTCAATTAATCTAGGATTTTATTATAAAGAATATCAACTATTTTTCGGTAACTAAATTGGAATTAACAAAAAATAGTATTCTTTTTATTAAAATGCTTCAACATCTTTATAGTAATACTATTAGAATATAAAATATGGAATATTTTGATATAATCTCAAAAGAGATATCAGTATTCAATAATGCGAGATTACGTATTGTTGATAGAGCTTCTAAAGAGATACATGATAACCTATCTAAATTTAAAACTAGTGAAGATTATAAAAAATATATCGAACCCTTCAAGAATATAATTTCAAAGGAAAAAAGACTTGATCGATTGAATTACTCAATGACAATAAAAGCTATTAATTTCAGAGTGTTTGAGAGGATATTTGCTGATGGAAGAATGAATGATAAGTCTGCAAATAAAAGATATTCAAATCTTAAAAGATTAATATTTCTTGCAGATAAAAATTTATTTAAAATTCCATTTCAGAAGAGTTTAAACACTGAGATAAGACAAATGATATTTGCTCACAGAGGTATGATCTCCACTGAGATCACCTCTGTACATGATATAATATTGTTCATCGAGAATATATATTCCTATGGTTTAACAGTTGATCATACTAAATTACAGGATGAATTAAATACTAGACTAAAACAAATTAAATCAATAGAAGAGCGTTTAGAATACAAAAATAATTCAAGTCAGATAATATCCCATATTGAGAGATTGAATAATCTATCTGGGAATGGAATGAAATCATTCAATACTGGAGACCTCAGAAAATTGCTTAAAAGAAGACAGACTGCTGAAAGAGTTGTAATTGATGGAAAGCATCTGAAAGATGAATTATTATCATTATCCTATTTAAAGCTGAATTATTCCTGTAAAACAGAGGAATGCTCAGAACCATTTGATATACTACCTATAATTTCCCTGGACATGGGTATTAAGCTAGGGGGAATAGATGATATCATAAACTATCAGATACTATGTGAGAAACATAGAAAAGAACCAAATGAACTGAATAAGATGAAATCAGATTATGACCGCTTGGAGTATCTGAGAAATAAATATCCTGAAATAATAAAGAAAAGTATGGAATATAAATAATTACGAATTATTCTGTTTGATAAGTTTAATTTTTTTAATGATAAGGTATTGCTTTGTAATATGAGCAATCCTATGATTGAGAGAATGAAAAAATCTATTGGTGATAAAATCACTAATTCTCCATCAAATGTGGCAAATTTTCTTGAAGGTACACTTCTAATGGTAGCGCGTGGGAAAATAAATGTGGAATATGAAGTTAGAGATGAGATGTTGAATCCTGCAAATATAATACATGGTGGAATTATCTCAACTATGATTGATGATAGCATTGGTATGGCTGTATTTACACTTGGAAACGAATATTTTTTCACCACAATTAATTTACAGGTGGATTTCTTCTCATATGCGAAGTTAGGTGAGAAATTAATAGCCAAAGCATTTGTTTTGAAAGAGGGAAAACAGGTAATTCACATGGAATGTCACATTCATAATATGGATGATAGATTTGTTGCCAAGGGAAATACCACTCTGATAAAAACTAAAAATAAAATAAAATAATGGTTTGCAATAATTCTCATTCAATTTTCAATAATATGATCTGTTGATTTTAATAATTCCAACAAAAAACATTACTAGACTGATAAATACACTAGTTAATGCTACAATCACACTTACCTCTATTTTAAATGACAATGTTAATGCAATATAGTAATATAGCACAGCAAAAATTGGAATTGTGAATATTGATAAGTAATTAATAATTGATATCGAGCCATTATTCTGCATCAGATAACTGACCTCTCCCATTTTATTTTTGAATAAAAACATAATTATGAAACTAGGAAGGATAATTATCAATGGTAGACCTAGTAGACTAATTGAGATCAGGATAACATATAGTACAAAAATAGATAAAACAACTCTTCCCTCTACTTTTCCAGGTATAAACTCTGTTTTCAATCTGTCAAACAAATAGTATGCCACTATCAATGGTACAGTTATTGTGATCATCAATTGTGCATAATCCAATGTGGTGAGCACAAAAGTCTCCTCCTCTGCCATCCACCAGAAAGTTGCCCAGAAACCAAGAAATAAACCTATTGCTGAGAAAAATAGACTGGATTGAATAAAGCTTTTTCTCAGTATCTTATCTGCTGCATAAAATCCTAGTAAAATAGTGATCAGACCATGCCAGGCCATTCCTGTCCAGATTATTGAGAATGGAATTGCCTCATATACAGTGAATACAAGAATTCCCTCAATTATCCATCCAAAAATACTTCCTGCAAGAAATATTTTGTATTTTCCATTCAGTCTGAAATAACTGATCATCCATAATAAAAGATAAGAGGTGAATGAATAGTATAGCACTGTCTCAAATACATCTGGTAGTCTTGCTGGATTTGCCCAGAATGCGATCTCTGAGTAGAAGTATGTGATATATCCCAAAATTATAGATAAAGATATTCTTCTTAGTAATTCCTTGATACTGCTTTTGATCATATTAATTACTGAAATTAATTGTTTTAAAAGTATAATTGAATCAGTTACCTGATATATTGTTTCTGTACAATTTTCTTAATATTCTATTATTATTTGGAATAATCTTGATTATTTTATCAAAACCTGATCTGATTGCTCTGTATTCCATTGGCTTCAAAGATCTGTTTATTATCCTTACAAGAATTCTATCCTTATCAGTCAACTGTTTCTCTATTTTTTTTATAATCTCTTTTGTTTCTAGCTTGTATCCATCAATTTCTATTACCTGCATCGATATCTCAGGTATTATCTCATTGAATTCGTAATCTAGATTGTCTAGTATGAGATATCCTTTGGTATCGTATATCTCTGCAAAACTCATTCTCTCAAGAGATCCTGTGTATATCACTGGTATTTCATGTTTTAATTTCTGAGTTGTATGAATATGACCTGATATTACCAGTTTAAGGTTCTCCACACATTTGACTTTAATTGCATTATCACGTTTTTTGGTGAATCTGTATTTCTGTGGACCAAATACTGCACCATGAAAAGTATGATGTGCAATAATAACAGTTGGTAGATCAAATTTATTCATTTCTGGCCAATCTTTGGTGTATGGTATACAAAACAGCTGTATTTTATCAAATCTCAGTATCTCTGCACTGTTGATGATATGAAATTTATCTGCATTGGGTAAAAAAAAATAATCTAGATTGTGTTCTATATCTCCCTTATCATGATTTCCAGGTATCAATATCAATCCCATATCATTGCTCAGTATTTTCTCGAATAAGATATTTGCTCTGTCTTTTATTGTCGATCTTGGTTTGGATCTGTTGTATATATCTCCTGCAATAATAATGTAATCCACATTCTTTGATATTGCCTCTATGATCACCTTTTCAAATGTATTAAATACATGATCCGATACCTTTCCATTTATCATAAAGCCAAAATGTGTATCCGCAGTGATTAGAAATCGCATAATAGACACTGTCTAAATGAGTATATAAAAGCATTCAATAATTCCATCAAAGATATGAAAATTAATGTACTGACTGTTTCAAACCATATTATAACTAATATTTATTTTTAACTTACTCACAAAAAACTACCTTTTACTCCTCTATACTGAAGAATTAGAATACTATTCAGGTTCATAATTGTTTTGATGCTCTGTAATTTACCCCATATACTGGATGATATTGAGGTTCGTTATCCATAATTTCCTCAATACGATTTATCACCTCTGTTGATAGTTCAATATCAGC
>JAJRQD010000232.1 GCA_024280435.1 archaeon
AGCATGTATTTGGATTGGTAAAACTCAGACCATTAAGAATTACAGAAAGAAAGGAAAGTAGTAGAGCCAAGGCTCTACTCTTCCCATTTCTCTGTTATAATTTTAAATTGTATTTACAAACCTTGGAGGTATCAAAAATTAGTTTATAAACAACCTTTAAATATATTGAATTAAGTGATCTTAACAAAGTACATTCATTTAGGTTAAATTTGAATAAAACAGCTGATGGCCCTTCACCTATTCTAAAGAGGCTAGACATACAATATGTTAATGATACACTAGTTTTTTCTACAATTTTTTCAGTTGGTACTACACAAGCAAATTCAGTAACAAGTATTTTACAATTTGATATTTCAGGTAAAATAATAAAAATAATTGATTATTCAATAAACACCTATGATGATGCTAAAATCCTTGATTTTGCATCATATTCGAATAATAGCTTTATTGTATTATCAACTTTAGGCTCAAATGAAAAAATAGATAGTGAATCTTATCATTTACTTATTTTTATGACATCAGGAAGATCTTTTAATTTTACTAATTTAGAAAAAAAAGTTAGTAGAATTGGGTTTAATCCTCACCAGAATATTATTCTAACTTCAGATCGGGGAGGTAAATCAGTTGATAAAAGGTCATTAAATGGTGATTTAATAGAAACAATATTACTAGATATTGAAATAGCAGAAATTAGTTTTATGTATGAGGATTATATACTTATTCAGAATTATAGAGATCCAGAATTCAACAGTTCTGATTTACCAGTAATATTATTGCTAACTATTTTTATTATAATTCCGCTAATTATCTATTTTTTATCAAAAATTTATTTGAAATATAAAAAAAATAACTGAAATTAGAGAAGTATCATTAATCTGTTATGATCATCTAGTAAAATTAACTAGATATGGTCAATATTTCGATTATGTAAAAAAATTCCTTGACATGTTAGAAAATATTGAATAGAATCTTGACTTTTCACGAAGAATATTAGTTTAATGGTAAAATATTAAATGAATTTATAATATTAGTAAAAATAAATATTAAAATGATTGTTTTATTTAATTATAGTAATAATAATTCAATATTCTATGAAAAAAAAATCCAGAAATAGAAATATTTTATTAAAAAAAGTCAATTGTTCATTTAAAAATCAAGATAAGAAGTTTATTACCCAATGTATATATACAGAATCGGCATGCATTGTTTGTCTCTTTCAACTATTGAGACGGATATGAGATCAAAATGAAATCAAAATTTATTAATCTATTACTACTGACTATATTTGTCACTTCAAGTCTTACTTTTGGACAAATAGCAAGCAGCACTGCTGAAGAAGTGGATGTTCTTGGTAAAACCACAGTTACAAATACTGTGAACAATATTGATCTGAGCCTCACCTATTACAAAGGATTGATGATCACAGGTCTACCTGTAAGCTTTGAAATATCAGCATACAACGCCACAGCAGATCAACTAACATGGCATATTGACTCGGATATATCCTTCATGAGTAACAATGATAAACTTGGATATTTCCATGGTCATTCACATACAGGTATCTTCTATTTTGAGTACACATTTTTTGAAGCTGGTACTTTTGAGATAAATGTAGACCTGTTCACAAGTGGAGATACCACATTATGGAATGAAAGTCAGGCATGGGGTGCCAGATCCACCACTTTCAGTATCACCATCACAGATGGAGCTGAACAGGATTTGAAAACAGGTCCAACCACTCTGGAATTGAAGGAGATAAATGTTAAATTCACTCCAGAGGTGAAAGGAGAGGAGATTGAAACTGCAAATGTGAATGATCTTGTGGATATGTCTTTTCTTATCACCTTCTCTAATGGTACAACTATGAAACATTCCACCTCACAGGTAATTATTATCAATCCTGATGGACAGGTTGTGCTAGGATCTACAAATGTACATGAACATACCAGTAATTTACAGATGAGCTTGAAGACGATGGATGCAGGTGTGTACAGAATTATCATGTATATCACACCAACCATGCCAGGAGCCAGATCACAGATAGACTATGGCAGACAGGTTGCAGTATTTGGATTGGAGGTAAAAGATAGCAATGCGGAGAAAACACCAGGATTTGGAGTAGCCCTCGCAATTATTGGTATTTTCCTTACTTCTGTGATTGTCAGAAGTTTGAGAAAAAAATACTGAGGTCTGATATATGAACAAAATATATTATCTAGTACTACTGGGATTGTTATTCAGTAATTTCAACATCTCAACCATACCTGTTTCTGCGGATAGTGATGTTATCATCAGATTACAGGCAGGTGATGATCTGAAATTCAATCAGACTGAGATAACCGTTCCATTGGGAGTGAAGGTAACTGTGATTGTGGAGGCAAAAGGTGCTTTTCATACATTCACTCTTGATGATGATAGTATCAAGAATGATGATGGTGATCTGGTTAATTTGCAGATAAAACAGAATAATGTTGCCAATGTGAGTTTTACCGCTCCAACAGAGGAGAGAGAGGTAAGATTCTACTGTGTACCACATCAGGCATCGGGTATGGAAGGTATCATCAAATTCACGGATAATACCAAGGAAGCACCTGTTTCTATATTTCCACTATTCATTGGATTACTTTCACTGATGATAATTAAAAATAAATTCAACTGAATAGAAATAATCTGATTTAGCATATTAATTCAGCACCACAATGCAATTATAGCCGTAATTCATACTAATTGATTTTTTTATATTGAATATTATCAACAGGTTGGGATAGAGTTTATATATCTAATATCTTTAATAACTGCTGTGAAAGTGCTGAATGATTATTTTAACATAGAATCTAAAATTCTTAAATTGACTATTTTTCTTGAATTATTGTCATACCTATATGTATTCACTCCAGTTATTGTTGAATTAGTTGCACCGGATTACTGGATAACGGATCTTGCATTTGTATTTGAATCAATCATGTACAACCTACTAGTTCCAGTTATAATCCTTATTTTTATCTGGAAAGAGGGTTGAAATAATTCTCGTGTGGTGTTGACATTACATTTTGGTGCAATAATCTCTATGATGTCGGGCATTTTGGGAATCGCAGAGGCAATGGTTAAGAGCAATAAAGGAGATCTCATCTCAGATATGTTTTTCTCAGTCATACCTGCAGTTGTGTTCTCATTATCAGTAATTCATAACTCGTGGGCACTTGGAAATCACTTTCATAATCAGTTGGAGGAGATAAAAACAGCAGTCACTGATGGTAATCTTGATATAAAAATAGATAAGGAAACATTGTCAGATGGTATCTTTGGAATTTTTTTCCAATATATAGTTGAGATACTCAGTGATGTGGTCAATATGGTTACGGGTACGGGCAAAAATGTTAAATTACTGGTGGAGAATTCTGGAGATCTATTATCTGGAACTGAAGAAATTAGTGCCAGTGCAGAGGAGGTAGCATCCACTTCACAGGCGATGTCAGATGGTGCCACTACACAGACAGAGCTCATCACAGAGGTTAATGATGATGTTGGAAAAGTACAGCTAATTGTTGATGATATTGTGAAGAAAATACAGCTGAATACAAATGAAGTTGCTCAGATTGCACTGCAGACCAATATACTCGCACTGAATGCAGGAATAGAGGCCTCACGTGCGGGTGACAATGGTAGAGGATTTGCAGTGGTTGCAGAGAATGTTAGAAAACTATCAGATCAGTCTAAAATGGCTTCGGAGAGGATAGAAACAGTGACAGATGAGATCAGAGATACTTTGCAGGCATCATTCAATAAAATATCCAATACTATGATAAATGTGGTATCAGTATCAGAGGAGACTGCTGCCAGTGCAGAGGAAGTTGCAGCAGCAGCAGAGGAGATGAATGCAACTATTGAACAACTATCATCTGTTGCAGAAAGCCTTAGCAATCAGGCTGATAGCTATGAAAAACTGATTGAGAAATATAACAAAAAATAAATTAATGAGATTAACTAATTGACAAGACCACTCCGGGATTTTTTGAGAGTAAATTATAGTATTATTGTAAAAAAGATAGTTGTAAGCAATGAGGCATTAAATCAATAAACTATTGTACAGATGATGAAATCTATTTTCTCATATATGCATAATCATACTCAGTTGGGGGTACAAATGTCTCTTTGATAGTTCTTGGACTTACCCATCGTATGAGATTGAGCCATGAACCAGCTTTATCATTGGTTCCACTGGCCCTTGCACCACCAAATGGCTGCTGATTCACCACTGCTCCAGTTGGTTTATCATTCAGATAGAAATTACCCGCTGCATTTCTTAGGACCTTGGATGCTTTCAGAACGGCATATTTATCCTTTGCAAATATAGAGCCTGTAAGTGCATATATACTGGTTTTATCACATATTTCAAGTGTCTCCTCGTACTTATCATCATCATACACATATATGGATAATACTGGGCCAAATATCTCTTCCTCCATAGTTTTGAAATGAGGGTTCTCAGTCACAATAATAGTTGGTGAGATGAAATATCCAACATTCTCATCCACATTTCCACCTGATATTATCTCTGCATCACTTGCCTCCTCAGCATATGAGATAAATCTTGATATGGATACAAAGGCTGCCTGATCAATCACCGCATTGACTGTGGTATCAATCTCAGTGGGATCACCCATCTTCATGCTTTCAAGATCTTTCAGCAGTAATTCTTTGAGTTCAGGCCATATAGATCGTGGAATGTATGCACGAGATGCAGCAGAACATTTCTGCCCTGCATATTCAAATGATCCACGAAGCAATGCGGTATTAACTGCTTTAATATCTGCGGAGTTATGTACAAATACAAAATCCTTACCACCAGTCTCACCCACGATCCTAGGATAGCTCTTGTAATTGCCTATATTCTCACCCACAGTCTTCCACATTCCCTGGAAAACAGCTGTTGAACCGGTGAAATGAATACCAGCCAGATCTTTGTGTGGCATCACATTTGGACCAACCTGGGATCCTTTTCCGGGAATAAAATTAATCACTCCAGGTGGTAATCCAGCTGCTTCAAATAGTTTCATCAGATAGTATCCAGAGAATACAGAGGATGATGCAGGTTTCCATAATACTGTATTGCCCATCAGAGCAGGTGCAGATGGTAGATTACCCGCAATGCTTGTGAAATTGAAAGGAGTTACAGCAAATATAAATCCCTCAAGTGGCCTGTAGTCAATTCTATTCCACATACCTGCATTGGATCCTGGTTGTTGTTCATATATCTGTTGCATGAATTTAGCATTGAATCTGAAGAAATCAATCAGCTCACATGCACTATCAATCTCTGCCTGCAGAATATTCTTGGATTGTCCCAGCATAGTTGCTACATTGAGTACCGGTCTGAAAGGCCCTGCAAGTAGATCTGCTGCTTTTAGAAAAATCGCCGCACGATCATACCATTGCATATTCTCCCATTCTTTCTTTGCCTTGGCAGCAGCCTCTATTGCCATATCAATATGCTCCTTCTCAGCCATCGAATAGGTCGCAAGTACGTGCTTATGGTCATGAGGCATCACATTCTTTCCTTTCTTTTCAGTGAATATCTCCTTACCACCGATAATTAGTGGTATATCAATCACTTCATTGGACATTTTATCCAACATGGCCCTCAGATCCTTGAGTTCTTTGGAACCTTCAAGATATGAATAAATTGGTTCATTCTCATATTCTGGAATGCGGTAATTAGTCATTGCTCTGCAGATTAATCAGATAAACTAAAAATTATCCCTACCTCCAGTATTTTTTTTATTTGAATCCAATTATTTTTTGAATAACAATTAATTGTTTTTTTTTACTTATCTATTTTTGAATTGATAAAGTATTTCAATCAGTGAATATAGAATAATCAATGGATAAACATGATCCATCTGACCTTTGTGATGAGATAAACAAAATTATGAAACACTATCCACATTACGAGAATTATGTGAAAATATCATCTACTCCTCTGTCTACCATTGCCACATCCAATTCTGCATTGACCATCACATCATTGCTGCTTTTTATGAATTCTAGTATGGAGATTGTGAAACTACTTGCAGGTATTAATCTGATTATACTGCTGATCACCACTTCATTATCTATTTTCTTTCTTATAATACTTTATCGTGCAAATTTCAGACTATCAAGAGTACATTATCGGGTAAAGATAAAAAACTACCATGAACGCAGAGATTATGATAATGAAGAGTTGAAAGACCTGGTATTTCTAACACATCTTGCGAAAAGTGGTCAGAATACAATCAATCGTATGGAAGAACTGTATCATAATGTATTGTGGAGATATTTTTTCATCTTTGTTGTGATTTCATTTGTTCTGATGTTGATAGCTGTATTGGAACAATTTTATAGCTAGTACATCAGATATAATTGAAAATATTTCAGTATACTCACACCAAAAAGTAATATATCTATCATCAATGATTATCAATTATGGAAGAAAAACAAAATATTCTGAATATACTGATGAGATTACTACATGGTATCAGAGATGGTGATATTGAGATATACAAAGAGCTGGTAAGTGATAAACTCACCTGTTTTGAACCTGAAACACAGGGACATAATGTCAAGGGACTTGATTTCCATCTATTTTTCATGCAGAATTCAAAAGTAAGTCATCCCTATCATATTGAACTTGTGGATCCAGTAATAAATGTGTATGGTGACACTGCCTATGCTGCATATACACTGATACAGAACACATATGATCAGGGAGAGTACACCATAAAATCAGTGAATGAGACAAGAATATTCAACAAACAGGATGGAAAGTGGAAGCTAGTGCATTTTCACAGAGGATAATACTGATTTTGTATATCTCTTGACACTGCTATTATACCTGTTTGCTTTTCTTATAATTCCACAGTATTTCTGCTAACACTCATACACAATTATCCAAAGTAAGCTATACTTCACAGATCAACTCTTGAATAGATTTATCTTCCACTGATCCACCTCAGACAGAGATATGTTTGAACCACAGATGATGAATACAATTTTCTTGCCCATAAGTTTTTCTTTTATCTCCATTGCAGCGGCAATTGTACATGAGGTGGCAGGCTCTATCAGTAGCTTCTCATTCTCGAGAAACTCCAACAGGTAATGTACTGCATCTGAATCATCCACAACCATGGATTGTTTTACCAATCTAGACAGGTTATCAAATATAAAGGGTACTGTTTTTTTTGCTCCAAGTGTTTTGGCTATGGATGTGATAGCTTTCAACTCTACAATTTTACCTGCATTTATTGATTGATAAAGGCTCTCAGCACCATTTGTCTCAACTGCATACAGATCAATATCATGATCCATTGCCTCAAAAGCAAGTGCAATTCCAGTGAGAAGCCCACCCCCACCAACAGAACAGAATAATGTATCAAAATTCTCATCTTGTAATTCCAATGCTATTGTTCCCTGTCCAAGAATTACCTCTTTATCTGCGAATGGATGGATATACAGAGTATCATCATCTTCTGCCATTTTCAATGCATACTCATTGGCTTCATCCCATGCAGAACCATATAATTTCACCTCTGCATCAAATCTCTGCAGTAAATCAATTCTGTACTTGGATGTATATTCTGGAAGGACAACTAGACATGCAATATTCTGTTGTTTGCAAGCATATGCAACTGCCAGACCATGATTACCACCACTTGCAGTAATCACTTTTTCAGGTCTTTTATTAGACAATAGTGCATTGGTTGCACCTCTTATCTTGAATGAATTACCGGGTTGCAAACATTCAAGTTTTAGATAAACCTCGGCACTGAGCAGATCGGATAGCCAATCAGAATAGATCAGTGGCGATGGTTTCACATAAGGTCGTATAAGTTCTTCTGTTTGTTTGAAGTCATTCAATCTCAATAATTATGCCCCTAGACGGTAAGTACTTGTTACCCATATCTTTCCCTTCAATCTATCAATAATTGTGTATCCATTCTTAGATAATTGATTGTCAATAACTTTTTGTGAATGAATAAATGGTCTGAATTTACCCAGTTTATCAAGCACCACACCAACTACTGCCATAACTACCCTCATTATTTTCCAATCTCTTGGAACTGTGAGAGTGATAATCTGTGGGTTTATCGCCATGGATTTAGACAACATGCCCTCTCGATCGGGATGACAGCAAAGTACCCTGTGCATTGAAATTGCATCGATTTTCCTATCAAAATCAGTATCAAGAAAGCTACCCACAATAATCTCAGCACGATCATCCATATCATGTTTTTTAATATTTTTAATTGCAATCTCACTCATTTTTGGAGAAAGATCAATACCAATTGCACTGTCCACCCCCTTATCTATGAGATCTATCAGTACATTTCCAGGGCCAGAACCAATATCCAGAGCCAGATGAGCATTTGAACCCACTATTAGATCATTCTGATGGATTGCACTCTCGGGTAAACCCTTTGTTTCCTGCCGCGTAGACATATTATTACTCTCATTATTGAAAAATAGTGCAATATTTTCTTCACTCATAAGATAATTTTTGATCAACTAGATAAATAATATTTTGATAATTGAGAAATAAAATATTAGGTATTTATCTGTTTGGTGTAATAATCCATATATGAACCAAGGTTAAGGATTAATTGCGGTTTCGCGTTGCTGGGTGATTGTTCAATCTGGTATTCTAATCAAATATTGTGTTGAATTAAGATGATCTTCAGAATCAAAAACCGCATTCATTTATAGCTGTATATTTTCTTTTCCATCTTTTTAACTGAATACTTGGCAGCAGTTCTAACATTTGGATTGACATCCAACTTTGCAGCCTCTTTCAGGTAATCAAGATCATAATCATTATTACTGTAATATGATATTTTATCAGCTGCTTCCATCCTCACAAGAGCAGATCTGTCATAATTCAGCAAATCCTTGTATTCATTGACAAGATACTCACAGAGATGATCTGCCAGCTCTTCTTCTTCATGTTTGATAGATCTTGCGTCATTCTCGATGAAATAGTAGAAATTCTGTTTTGATCGTAATGCTGTACTCATAAATAAAATATAAAATTAGTAATATAAAATCAACAGAGAGGGTGGATTAAAAGTGAACAATGTGGATAATCCCCATAGAATTGGTGATACTTGCATATTACACATCTCCAATTCAATCAAAATAACAGTTGAATGAATAATTTTTTTGCTAGGTTTGGCTCCAAAATTGATACTGTTTTTACTGAAATTATGCTGAAAATAAAATATTCTTCTTGAAATCGAACGATCAGTTATATTAAAGAAAGAATATTTATTTGATCAACAAATAAATTGAGAATAGAGGCATTAATTTGGTTGATCTTGAGGAAGAATTCAATACTATTATGAATAGATTGGATATAAATGATGAGAATAGGGACGTATTGATAACTAGACTTGTTGACTACACCGAGAATTCACATCTTGATCTAAGTGATCTTGGGCTCTCATCAATACCTGGAGATATTTTCAAAGATAATGAGACTATACTTCATTTGAACCTATCAAATAATCATTTTGAGAAAATACCTGAAGAATTATTTCAACCACTGCATCAGCTACTATCACTAGTGATGTCATATTGTATGAGCCCGGTATCACTTAATGAGGATGAACCTGTCACCCTACCAGAGAGTATTTTCAAATCACAGCTTAACCTGTTACTACTTGATTTGAGTGGTAATCAGATAGAATTTTTACCAGATGGCATATTTGATTCGCTATACAATGTGGAGACAATAAATCTCAGTTACAATCTATTGGCATTACTTCCCGTATCTATTGGCAATGCGATAAATCTTGAGGAACTCTACTTGGAATCCAATTTTTTCCCAATTGAGTTCAAAGATGTGTATTCAGATTATATAGATGTACAGGATTTCATTGCCCCCTTCAGTGGTGCTTGGGCAGTTATGAACAACCCTATTGATATGATCAACGAGATTGGATTGAATGATGCAGATGTGGAGGACACAAGAATGAAATCAGAGATCGCAGATCAATTGAAGAATATGTTCAAAGACTAATTTGAGGAAAGAATAATTGCAATGCCCAGTAACATGTCAATAAATACAGGTAATGATACAAATTTTACCGAATGAGATATTGTCTGTGATCTGAGATAATATTCCCCCGTAACCCCAACTAACAGCCCTAAAATGGTTGTTATCACAAATAGATATGGAAATACACTATTAGATATTATGATACCAGATATGAACATCAGATATAATCCCAGACCCACAATAGCACCGGGTAGCATAGAGATCAGCCTTATAGTCAATGGATAATGTTTCTCATTGTATATTCTCAGTGGAGTGATCAATTCAAGAGTATAGAGTACACCCCAACCAAGTAACAATGCAGTGATATCAAATAGTAACACTGCCCAGCCGGGTACTGAATAAATTGCACTTCCTGCAAGAGCAACTCCCTGTGTGGCAAGTAATATAGTCACAATCAATACAAATATTATAAGAATTCGATTTAATGGGCCAATCCATATCAATTCAAGCATATCATCACTGATGATTGGAGTGGCCTTCACATTGGGTTTCTGTGCCTCAATATTGACCAGCTCCATTGATTCCACTATTCTCTGCCCAAGGGGAGTTATACTGTATATTCCCTGTTCTTCTTTTTTTATCAATGGAACTAGTACTTTTAAATGATGATAGATAGATCCTGGCTTCAGACCTGTTAGCTCCACAAGCTCTGAATAATGAGTAGATTTGCTATAAATAGCAATTATCATCTTTTTACGATTGGCACTGCGTAATCTATCTTTATACTCAAAATCACTATCCACATCAATTAGGTTAATTCACTATTATTTCTAATTAGCTATTTCTTCCTAGTCAAAAATATAATTATTGAGACAATTCCAATTGTTGATAATATTGCAATATATGAGTTATTGATGAGATTACCAAGTACATTACCGAGTATGCTGAAAATCTCATTATCAAAATTATTGAAATTATCAGTATCTATACTGATCTGTGGATCATAATCAATTACATCACCCTGTGGCAATGATAATGCAAAACTATCTCCAAAGGAGGTAGCAGTTATACTTGCATCCACACCATCTACAATAGCAGTACTATCCCAACCGAAAACAATTGGTATTCTGCTATGTTCCGCAATCATTGAATTGTTCTCATATCTCATATTATTCTCAGGATTGAAGTTATTATCTCCAGGTCTGGATCTTGACTGATATCTGTGCTGATTATCAATCATACTAGCTCTACTACTCTCAACAGTATGTACCATTGCAAGATTACTGCTATCAGATACAAATGGATACTCAATCAGTAGGGACCATTTCCAATCATGTGGCAGATTATCAGTGATATTAACCTCAATAATCATCTTGAATACTCCATCATTACTACTTAATTCATATCTGCTGATATCACCTATGGTATCACTCTGAAGCTCTCCCAAATTACTATCATCAAGTGAGTATGCACTGATTACTGTATCATTACTATCATAGCCATTGTTTACATTCACATCCTCATACTCTACCAGTTCATACAGTGTTACATTGAGGCTGTTGGTCATGTCATCAATAGAGGGCATATCTTCCCCTTTTCTATCCCCTATCTGTTGCAGTAATTCCTCTGTTGGAGTGATTGATAATGAAATTGTTATACCATCACCAACAATTATCTCTCCTGTTACCTCCATGTACTCAGAACCACCCATCATTCCTGAATCACCCATTCTTGGTCCGGATCGATTTCTATCTTCTGGTCTTCCTGCGACTGCTGGATTTATCAACAGAAACAAAGTGATCGATGTCAATAATACTGAAAATATTAGTTTTCGATTTATCATAATTATATAATGTACATTATATTTAAGATATGTTGAGTTCAAAAAATACTCAAATGTATTAAAATGCATTGATAAAATATAATTAGTGTGCATTGTATGATACTGAATCTTCGACTCTGATAGTTCCCTCTTGCAGTACTTTTGCATACATCCCACGTCTACCTTTCATAGTAATGATAAATTCATTTATTCTCTCCTTACCAACACAGGGAAGCACTGATAGATTATTACATGGTTTACATTCTTCAGTTACCTCAATAAGTAAGTCACCAATTTTTATCTGTTTTCCAACTATTAATTCATTGTATGGAATATTCAGAGTGATATTCTCTCCCAAATCACCAATATTGAGATCCCATCCCTCTTGTTTCAACTCATCCAGTTTATCCAGTGTGTACAACAATACAGCCCTATCAAGAGTATTTTTCTTGCGATTGTATCTGTAATTGTTATGATCATCACCTACACCTTTTATCGAAACTGTTGCCTGTTTCACCGGTAATTTTGGAATACCTCTCTCGCCATCAATTCTACTTTTTATATTGATTGATATAACTTTTCTATTCATATTTAATGGGGACCATTACCTGTATTATAAAGTTAGAACTTGAGGAAATATCTATTGTGAATAATCCATTGAGAAATCATAAAAATCAGTCATTTCTGTAGTCCGGGCTGCATATATCAGATCTCTTGTGGTCTTCTCAGCAGCCCAACCATCTCTTGTCACCAGGATTAAACCCGCAGCACCACCAATATTGTTCATCATCACTTCAAGTGCTCTTTTCGAGGCTGTTTTTGGATCATTATCAATCATTAACTGTGATTTTACCTCCATACCAAGAACTGCACGGATAATATATTCACCCACTCCAGTAGCTGAGAATGCCATCATATCATCAGCATAATTGCCCGACCCTGGAATTGGTGTATCCCCAACACGTCCTACTTTTTTACCAAGTACACCACCAGTCGAGGTTGCAGCTGCAAAATTACCATTGACATCTATTGCAACAGCACCAACAGTACCATATTTTTCCCTCCTCTCGGGATCAGATGAGTTTATATCCGAACCATAACCACCCTCTTGTTTTAGAAATTTCTCCAACCTGTTTTTTGATCTTTCTGTGATCAATAACTCCTCATCAATAATCTCAATATTATTTTCAATCGCAAACTGCTCTGCACCCTCTTTTGTAAAGATGACATGTGCGCTCTGATCCATTATCTCACGGGATAATTTCACTGGATTTTTCACAGTTGATACTCCAATAACCCCACCAATACCACGGGTTTTACCATCCATTATCAATGCATCCATCTCAATCGTACCTTTCTCAGTGAGTACACTCCCTGTACCTGCATTGAACTGTGGATAGTTCTCCATCTCCTCAACTGCTCGTTCCACTGCATCAATTGCAGATCCACCATTCACAAGGATTTCCCATGCAACTTTTATTGCATCCAGTATACCAACTCTTGCACTCTCTCTCAGATTATCTGGTACTGTACCAGCTCCAGCATGTAGTACTATTATAGGTTCCATAAGTGTATAAAATATGATTGGTTAATATATAAATTGTTCAAAGCCATTTTAGATTTGTATGAAAAAATTGATAGAGGTAATTAAAATATTGTATTTTTGTGGAATATAAAAAAGTAATTGTGGTAATACCTGCAAGAAACGAGGGGAAAACACTACCTACTACATTACAAGCTTTATTAGAACAAAAATATCCTATTGAAGGAATATTTATTGCAAATGATGGATCAACTGATAATACACGAGAGGTGGCTCTTTCATATGACAAAGTATTTGTGACCGATATAGAGGATAGAGGATATGATGCAGTTGGAAAAGCCGTTTTAGCGAATACATTCAATGCAGGTTTTAAAATTGCCATAGAAAAAATACCGGATTATGATTATTTACTCATTGTAGGTGCAGATACAGTATTACCATTGAATTATATAGATAAATTGCTTGAAGAATTCAAAAATAACCCATTAGCAGTGATGTTATCGGGTAATATTCCAGATGATAGTAAAAAAACAAAGGGTAAAGTTGAGATCAGAGGCACTGGAAGAATGATAAAAAGAAGTTTCTGGAAAGAGATTAATGAACAGTATCCAATCAATGTTGGTTGGGAATCATATCCAATATTCAAAGCAAGACAAATGGGATTTGAAGTATATGGTATTGGGGAATTGGAGATGAAACTTCAAAGGCCCACTGGAAAAAATACAGATTATCACGCATATGGGTTAGCAATGAAATCATTTGGATATTTTTTCCCAATTGCAATTGGTAGATCATTAAAACAGTTATTTCTGAGAGCTAGAGGAATTAAGCCATGTATTAACATGGCCAGAGGTTATTTATTTGGAAAAACAGAGAAATACGAGGTTGAGATAAGGAATTTTGTCAATAAATCACAGAAAAGAAGATTGAGAAAATTGATTTTCAGATTTTGAAAATAAAAATAAACATAATTGAACTGAGATAATTATTTTTACAGATAATATATTAAATCTGAAGTTAGTTATCATACTTGTGAAATCTATTAGAATTGAGAATATCAGCTGGATCGAACTTGATAAATTACTTGGAGAATACGACACAGTGGTATTTGCAATAGGTGCTAGAACCAAAGAACATGGCCCACATTTACAGTTGAATAATGATTATATTCTTGCTGAAAAATTACTAGATAAAGTTATGGAGAATGTATCGGTACTTGTACTCCCAACTTTACAGTATGGATACTATCCTGCATTTCTAGAGTACCCAGGATCTGTATCAATAAGAAAAAATGTATTTCGTGATACTATAATTGATATTTGTCATGCATTTATCAATCATGGAGTGAGGAAATTCTATATCCTCAACACTGGTATTTCCACTGTGCCTGCGATTGAGGAAGCAAAAAATAAAATGAAAGATGCAACTATTGCTTATCTCAATCTGATAGATTTTGACAAGACATTACCAGATATAGAGGAACAGGAGGGGGGAACTCATGCAGATGAATTAGAAACATCTATGATGCTATATCTGGCACCAGAAACTGTGGATATGAAACTAGCAGTGAAAGATTATCATCCGGATAATGGCTATCTTAGCAGAGAGAATGTGGTTGGAAAAACATATAGCAAAACAGGTATTTTTGGTGATCCCACTCTTGCATCTGTTGATAAAGGAAAGATTATTGTTGATAATCTAATCAAATATATCACTGAGCAGATAAATTCAATGTAATTATTCAAGTATCCAGACCAATGTTTTACCACTGCTCATCACAGCAGGATCTTTATTATATGAACCATACATCTCTCTGATCTGCCAATTTGATTGTGAAGTGACCTTTTTCAATTTATCATGTGTTATACCATAGAGGGGTAATAATGATTGATCAAGATAGGTACCTTCCTGCAATACATTGAAATGCAATATGTGGCTGGGGTTATCTGATTTACTGGGAAACATTATTCTTTGAACAACTATATTATCTTCTTTCACCACTCTCAGTGGTAGATAATTAATCTCATCCTTCAGAAAAACTGTCTGACCGATAATTATCCCATTAGGCATAAGTTCTCTCATATTTTTCAGAAATTTGATCACATTCTCCTCAGTTTCAAGATTAGCAAGTGAATTGGCCAGTATGATAACTGCATCTATATCTTTGAATCTTGAGTCTTCTGTGGTGATATCAACTGAGTTTATTTTGAAAAATTTGGCATTGCTATTCATCTTAACTGCATTTTCATGGGCAATATCAATCATTTTCTCATTGATATCAATACCAATAACTTCAAAACCATCTGAAAGTGCAATACAATGTCTTCCAGTTGCACATCCGATCTCTAGTATGCGTTTTCTACCTTTTAATGCTTCACGGATAAATGGTAATTCTCTAGATAGGCGTTTATCCCAATCAATCATTGAGTCATATACCATTGCCATCCTATCAAATAAATTTTCGTCCATGATAATTGATAATATATCCGGTTTAATTAATTTATAGATATAAGAGCTAAATATCTTTGTTCAGATAGTCTCTTTTTCTTATTGCAATTTGTTTGACTTCCTCATTATTTGACTTATCAATGATAGAATTCAGTGTATTCACATCATTTATCTTCTGCAATGCCTGTTTTTGTACCTCAAGATCATCTGTTCGTAGTACTATCTCAAGCAAGTGTATATTCTGATTGATCCTGTCTATGCAGATAGAAGCCAGCATGTGATCTGAAATTGCCAATTTTCTGAGTGCCTGCTGATTATCAATCAATGATACTGCAAATTCACGTACATGGGGATAACGTGCATTATTAGCCACTAATATCTGTCTTTCCTCATCCAGTCTATCAGTTGCCACATAACAGTTCTCAGTGGTATCATCTTTCAGTGCAATTTGCAACAGTATATCATCATCATCTATTTTTCTAACTATATGTGAAGATATTTCAGGGTGTAACCCCTTACTTAACAGTAAAATTAGTTTTTCCTGGGATGAAATCATACTAGAGGCAAGTATCTGCTGATCCTTGAATTCACCATTAACTACAATATCAAAAAGTGATGCCTCATCATCTATCTTCTCCAGTGCAGTATTTCTCAATTTCTCATTAGTAGATTTTTTTACAAACAAAGCTAACAATCTGCTATCATCAATGTCATCAATATTATCGATTGTATTGACTAAAATATCAATATTATCATTATTGAATAGACTTAGCAAAGAGATCAGCAATGAATTATCAGTTATTTTTTTTATTGCAACTTTTGAAATCTGCATATCTGTGACAGTAGATGCAATATCAAATAAAATATCATTGTCCTCTATATTGTCAATTGCATTGATCCATACCTCTCTTTTTGGTTCTTTGAGTATAATCCTCCTCAGTATATCCTTATTTGATACATTAGAAATCAGATTTGACTCGATCTGCCAATTATCAAATTCACCAATATTATCCTCACTGAAGGATGGTTCAGTTATTTTTTTACTTGCAGTTATTTTTACATCTATGCTGCGATCATTCAATAATATATTTTTAAGAATATCCTCATTTGAGATTTTATTCACCGCATCAACTCTTATTTGCCAATCACGAGCAGTTTCCATAACTTCTTCCAGATCTTCATCCTCTTCAATCCGGTTAAGAGCCATTTTTGCCAGTTTATACACTTCATTGTTACATAGGTCTATCAATTCATCAATTGATGCATTTTCAATCATATACTCCTCCTCATGCGCCTCAGTCTTATGAATATCCATCATATAATCAAGATTATCATCTTTGTTTATCTCATGGTTACAATAATTACATTTCACCAGATTTGTACCTTTCATGACAGCTCTCTTCTTAGCATCCAATACATCTTCTTTTTCCTGATATGATTGACTACTATCCACAATATTGCCACAATCAGTACAGTAGCCAACTATTTTACCACGAATATTCCGAGGCTCTACAAATCCATCACATAGTTCACAGTAGTCCATAAACTGTGTATTATTTACATTCATAAAAATAACATGTTAGCATTCATCAATATAAAAACAACCTATTTTTGTTAAATTTACTTTTTCAGAAATTCAGATACCAATATTATGTTATATATATTACCAGGTCCATCTTTTAATAATATTTGATCAAATTATACAATATTAATTGATTCTTGAAATATTAACCACCATATGACAAAATATACCAATAATATCAACATTTGCTTTTTGAAATCTATATAGTTATTTTTGGATTTATATCTCAGAAATAACAGAATGGTAATTGATATGACTATACCATATAAATTGAACAGATCAACTGAAAAAAATACGTAAAGAGGCCATGCCAATGGGGCGGACAGTATGTTGATGATTGAGATCATAGTTAAACCATAACCTATTGCAAAATACCACATTAAAGAACTTGATAGGATAAAATGAAAACTATAAATCATATATGCATTTAACCATATTGCATTTCCTTCTGAAATATCTGTCTGAGACATATTTCCACAATAAAACGAGCAAAAATAAGTATATCACATAAATTCATGAAATGTGAAAGAATAATTCATTAATTATTTCTATAATGCAATTGAATTAAAATGAAAAATAGGAATTACAAATATTTTTATAGGTTTGAGGGCAATAATTAATAACATGAAAATAAAAAAAAAGATAGTATTATTATTACTCATTTTGATGTTTATTAATAATACAACTGCAACCTATGTGGTAGAAGGAGAGATAGTACTACTTAGGTCACAATTCAATGATGATACCATCAAAATTGATGGGGTAATCGATGAAGAGATTTGGACAAAAACAGGATCTGTAATCATAGATTATGGGACTGACAATAATATTGAGATCAAATTCACAAATGATCTGGATTATTTATACTATGCAATCTCAATTCCCAGTGAGAATGCAGTGAATACTTCAATTGGATTATTCTTCGATGTAGATGGGGATGGAATACTCTCAACCCCAGAAGATGGTAAAGTACTATTCTATGATAATTCCAGTGATTTCTATTCTGATGATTATTACTGGAATGGAGATACATGGGAAAAAGATCAGGTGAAGCCGGGTACTGATGACTTCTCTGTTTCACAATCTGTTTCAGATGGAATTGTAAATATTGAATTGAGGATTTTACTGATCTCAGATAATATTCAGTACAGTGGCTGGCAAATACCCACCACTACGAATAGTTACATCGCCTTCACATCACAGTTTGTATTTCCAGTGGACAACAGTACAATGTCAATTAATTATCCCAGTAATCCTAGTAATGTGACAGGATTTGTGGATCTAAAGCTAGCAGGGCCAGAGGATAAGGACCTACCAAAATATATCCCTCCAACCTATGTAGATTACAATGACACAGCAGATACACCGGATTTAGGAGGAATAAATGGAGGTCAATCGGTAAACGCCATTGGAATAAGCAACTCAGTTGCTATATTAGCAGTGTTCTCAACTGCATTGATTGTCAGGAGGAGATATAGATAAAAAAGATTATTTATTTCATTGTAATAGCTTATTTTATCACTTCTGCATCTGTAATTAATACCAGTGCATCAACAAATAAATTTGATAAAGAGGAATTTGGATCCAATTATTATGATTACTTCAAACCGGTTATAAGCTCTGCTATCACCAATAATGGAGGTGTGAAAACAGTGTACTCAGCGGAAAATACTCTGTACATGGGTGTAAATCAGGGATTAGCATTGATAACACTTATGAAGCTGTATGATGTATATCAGGATAGCTATTTCATTAAAAAAGCAATTGCTATTTCAGAATATCTATCCACCTATATGATTGATCTAAGATACGGATTGGTTTCATCATTCTATGATGATGACAGTGAATTTATATCTAATTATCGTAACTTTGCAGATAATCTGCTGATCACGTGGGGCCTGGATAGATTAATCGAGGTGATGCAGAAAAGTGGTGATTATACTGAACTGGCAATCAATTTCCAGCAGAAGCGAAGAGATTATATTTTTAGAGATCTTGATACTTTTGTATTGGAAAACCAATTCATAGGCAGTTACAGAGTGGATGATTTTCAGTCATCGCCGATATTCAATGTGTATGATAATCTGATGGCTGCATTCATTATAACCCAGACAGATAATTTTGATTACATGCTACCTGTGCTCTATAAAATGTATGACTTTATCAAAGCTAATGTAAGCTCTGAAAAAGGTGGAATATACACCATATTCAATAAAGGATACCATGACAATCTGATCACACTAAAAAATACAGCACTATTTATTAATGTAGCACTGAAATTATATCAGTTGACTGATAACGAGACCTATTTGAATGATGCAAAGAAAAGTATGGATTATCTGGATTATTTCACAGATATAGCAAAAACAGGTGGATATGTGGAGGCATTGATTGATGATAAACCAATACAACAATCAAAATCATTGTTCTCTCATGCAATACTGTTGCTTGCATTCACGAATCTCGCAAATTTGGAGATTGAAGGAGCAGATCTACTATTACTTGGTATTTCCAAAACTATCTTTGATTTCTTCGCAGCAACTGGTAAGGGATATTTTTTCAGCTCAATTACTAAAAATGGAGAGCCTGCCAGTGAGAGTGTTATGGGATATGATAACCTGATGATATTGTATGCATTAACTGAATTACCAATACTGAGTAGGGTAAATTTTAATTCAAAGGTAGAATTCAGTGATCTTGCAAAAATTGATGTTAAATTGAGAATTCCTGTTGGAATAACCAGTAATGTGACAGTATCAGTAAATGATAAACAAGTGGCCAGTAAATTGGTCAAAGGAACAGGTAATAACCAGATAATTGCATTTGAAGTAACTCCACCCAGGCCGAATTCAAATTTACTGGATGTGCCACTGCTTATACAGATTGATACAATAGGTTTGAAAACAGATCAGATCAGTTCTTATTTCACCGTGGTCAAGGATACGGGAATCATCCTATCAACAGAGGTAGTCACTCTATTCTCAGTCATGTTAATTATTGTCTTTGTACTGTTTTTGAAAAACATTGGCACTAATTACATTCCGAGAGTATGAAGGTGATATTATGAACTGTCCTAAATGTAAATATGAACTTACAGAAGATTTAAATTTCTGCATAAAATGTGGACATCAGTTTATCTCATCAGACGAAAGTGAACTCAAAATAATAAATTATAAGAAAACCCGTTTTTACAAAAATCCAACTGATATTAAAAAATATGCAATCCCATTATTATCCGGGATAGGTCTGATGATGATCATATTCTCCCTGTTGACAATATTTGAGATACAGATTGATAATGATAATGTGTATACTCTGATCTATGGTGGCTATACAATCAGTGCTGTATTTTTCATACTGTCCATTGTACTGTACAATATAGATAGATTTGACAAATCAATTATCACCACTATGCTGATAATCTCAGAGAGTATCAGTTTCTACTCCAGCTTTATGCTTGATATTGTTGAGAGAAACACGGGTACCAAGTATATATTACTTGTAACATCAATCAGTGTAGCGAGTATCGCAATTATATCAGGTAGATTTCTCAGAGAGAATAACTATCAGATGATACATAGAGTAATTGGAATATATATCGCATGGATTACAATATTTTATCTGGGTGGATCATCACTTGTATCACCTGTGGTTTATACACTGGCAATACTGATTTTTACCAGTGTTTTCATGATAGTCAATCTATACCATCCATCATTACCAGTTATGGGTAGTTTTGCAATTATCGAATTCATTGTATTTCTCAATACAACAGTCATCAATACTAGCTATTTATTCTATATTCTGATTTTCCACATTGTGAGTATACCTTTAATTCTCATTCTTTATGAGAAAAAAATTACTCTTGATGAATTCTTCAGATCCAGAATAAAATTAATGGTGACAATATATTTCATACCTTTACTATCGATGCTGGTCGCAATGAGTAATGGTGCATTGGTTAGTCCCTATCCACACATAGTCCTTGCAATATTTGGCTCTGTATGGACTGTATATTTTATTATGATGAGTGATAATAAGCATGAGAGAGATAATTCCATGCTAGCCGCAATTGTCACAATTGTGCTATATCTATCATTATTTGTATATGCATTGAATGTGAGAACTGTTGATCTAATTGTGATGTTTATCGGTGTAATTTTCATTACTGCAATACTGAGAATATCATTATCAGAGAGATACAAAATATATTCCAGGATAATCCCTCAGATAATATCAATCGCATTGGTGTATCAATTCTATTACGAAGCACTATATCCAGTATACTCAATGTTCATACTCTACGGGTTGACTTTGGTAATCAGCTATTTTAGCAACTGGAAGAATAGAGAGATGATCTCTGAACTTGAATTCAATATCAATATACTGATCCTATCGGTATTTATTGCAACACATTTCTTTTTAAGAAATACAAGTATATATATGAATAGCTATTATTTCATTTTCTTACTGATAGTGTACTATTTGATGAGAAGATCGGGATATGACAGCAGATACAGGATATTCACCATATCATATGCGATTGTTGGTTTATTTTCGTATTACTATCATCTAGATCAGTATGTGAATAACATCATTCAACTAATGATAATCTCACTGATTATATTTGCAATTAGTTTTATTGATGATCTAAAAATAGCTGAGAGTATTGCCACATCATGGCTTACAATATCATTACCTGTGGTCTTTGGACTAACTAAGATTAGTAATCACTGGATATTGAATGGATATTTATTTGAGATGACATTATTTGCATTTGGGTCCATATATCTGATGAGTAAAAAAGAATTATCAGTATTATGGCCCTATATGTTCTATATATTTGGATTTCTTGGAAGGTTGATTAGATATGGTGATAATGTATATTTATTTGAAGTAGTGTCTATTTGGAATATAACAGTTGTATCAATGTATAGTTTACTGGGTATATTTATGATAATCAGCACATACATAGACAAAGACTGGTATACACCCATAGTATCATTATTTGGATGGTTAGGCCTTGGATTGCTCACAATCAATTCTGCCAAGAATTTCGATGATTATTTCATACCGGAAAACTTGTGGATTATTATGCAGATTGGTACACTTCTGAGCCTTGTCACAATTATTGCGAAGTCCAAAGAAATCAGTAGTTTGGATCTGATAAGTCTATCTGTTATTGGATTATTTAATCTGATATTGATGTCATTAATCGCTTCAGATATGAAATATATTCTTTGGTTAATATTATTGCTAACACAAATCTTTGTTACTTATAGATTAGCAGATCAGCACTCACAGACAGCAGTATTCATATGGTTGGCAAATATAAGCAGTAATCTGATAATGTTCTCCTTCTATAATGAATTAACTATTGATTTTATGTTCATTGTATTATTTCTAATAATGACCACATCCAATCTTAATAGATTATTGTTTGATATGGATGATAATCAAATTATAAATATCATTTATTTTGTGATGATCTCCATACTGATTTATGTGTTCACATATGCTGAGAAGATCCCTGTGTTCCAGGGTATACTTGTATACTACACTGTAACTGCAATTGCTCTGACTGTATCAAACAGATCTGATAAAAAATACAGTAGTCTCATATTCGGTGCCATATTTATCATGACATCATCAATATTTATGGGCTTTAACAAGTACAATGAATACATAATATATGTTAACTGGCTTGTGGGATTGATGGTGATGATTATAAATTCAGAAAATATACTCACAGCACATACACAGAGGTATGTACCGCAAATCAATTATCTAAGTGCATCAACTGCCACTATCAATATCATGCTGGTTATAGTCACCGCATGGCATCTTATCAATGACAGATTAATTAATGAGACAGTTCTCAACAGATGGCTAGCTATTATTGCTTTTGCAGTGTTGATACTATCAATTATAATTGAGAGAATAAAAAATAGTAATAATCTGACTGATGGGATGGTTATTTCATCATTCATAATACTGATTGTTAGCAGTTTAATTGGGTTCTTCTCAACAGCCACCTCCAACTTTATACTTGGATCTGTTGCAATAGGATTGGCATTATCAGGGATAATACTTCATGATAAAAAACTATTCAGCATAGGAATGTCAGTCTCATCGATTTCATTGATTAAATTTATAATTGATCTGATATATATTGAGAAGAATATGGATCGCGCATTATCAGGTATGATCATAGGAATTCAAGCAATCTTCTATGCAATTGTATACAGTGCATATCCAAAATTAGAGAATGATACAGATAATAAATAAAATTATTTGCTAAAATATTCAAAGTTTATAAATAAAAAATGTACTCGGAAGGATTTGAACCCACGGCACCCTTCAAGCCAAGAAGGGCCTCTACCAGGCTGAGGTACGAGCACATACTATATTTAACTTGGTAATAGATAAATTATATTATCCGAATCAAGAAAAAATATACTGGCATAATCATATTTTTTTGGTATTTTTGTGAATATGTTGGATAAACTACTTGAATTACCCATACATTTCAACATTATGTCAACACCATATATAACTAAAATAGAATTACCAGATCAATCAGGGAGAGAATGTGAGATAATTATTTCTGGAAACTGGCCAAATCCAAGTTGGAGACATACAGAGACAATAATTGATTTCAATGATATTGAGAGAACCGTATCAATAAAATACCTTGGTAAAAGCAAGGGTGGAATTGCCATGCAGATGTTAAAATCATTCAGTGATACAATTAAGATAAAATTCCCCAGTTCTGGAGAGTGGAGATTGTTAATTAATGGTAGATCAAATATCAGGGAATACAATGTATTCATAAAATAATGATGTCATATTCATATTTTTCAGAAATAAAATAAACTGGTGGGGTGACTTTTTCGGTACAGAAAACAGATGAGTTAAAATACTTCATAAATTGCAATTAAATTCACCAAATCAAGATTAAATGTGGTGAAGATATAAGAATTAATATCATAATATTCAGTCAATGCTTTTAGATAAATTGAATCAATTTAATAAAAAACAACAGAGGTTGATATTATTCCTTGGGCTCATGGGTTCAATAGTCTGTCAAATACTATTCTCACCGATAAATAATAAAATGGTCGCACATGGATATAATATTATAGATTTTGAATTTGCATGGACTGCCAATACTATGGACCTGATACTTACCGCTTGGCAATCAATTATTCCAGATATTATTATTTTCATGATAATAGATATGTTCTACCCAATTCTATATGGGATGATACTAGTTTCATGGGTATTATTAGCAGATTATAGTGAAAAATTGAATAATAAATTACTATTAATTGCAATACTTGCACCGGTATTTGATTATGCAGAGAATATATTTTCCTTCATAGTATTGTTATATCCTTCATCTTATCTTGTATTCATTCCATTTATGATTTCAATATTTGCATTGATCAAGTTTATTGCAATCGTAATAGTATTGATTGCAAATATATTAAAAATAATATTCTAAACTTTCTGATAGATCTGATAACGTGGAAATAATACCTTGAATTTATCCCTCAGTTGATGAGGGATGGTTTCAGTACCACCAAGAATAATTAATCCATTTTTATTCAAAACTTCATACATTTTGTTGAATACTTTCTCTGGTTTATCAAAATATATCCATATATTTCTTGCAAATATAATATCAATATTCTTTGGATAGTCATCAATGAACAGATCTAATTTGTAAAATGATATATTTTTTTTAAGAGTTGGATTTACCGTGTATTCATTCCCATGAATGGTAGTACGTTTACTGAAGTATTTTGAAATCTCAGCCTCTGTTAATTCTTTAACATAATTCTCATGAAAGTCCCCCTGTCTTGCCAATTCAAGTAATTTGGGATTGATATCACTTGCGATAATACTGAATTTATATGATGATAGCTGATCCATCAGCATAGCAATAGAATATGCCTCTGCACCGATAGCAGCAGCAGCAGACCAGATTTTAATATTACCATTCTTATCCTTAATGATTTTTGGTAACACATTTGTTAGTAGATGATCCCATGTAGGACGATCTCGTTTGAACTTGGTTACATTTATGCTTAGCTCTTTTTTCAGAATATCAATCTCTGCTGAATTCTTCATTATATGGTTCATGTAGGATTCTAGAGTAGTCAGCTTCAGCTTCATCAATCTTCTTTTTACTCTTCGGTAGATAAAAGATGGCTTGTAAAAACTCAGATCAAAATGAGTGTCTGCAAGTACCTCAATCACCATCTCAAGATATGAGAGATCCTGAGCCAATTCTCTTACAATACCAGATTCCAGTTGTTTTCTGAACTCTTTTTTCTTATTCTCCAATTCCAACTTTAGTGCAACAATATCAAGATCATGTAGAGAGCTATCAAATGGATCAACTGTTCTCTTAGTTATTCTACCATCTTTGATGATTTCTTTTTTCTTTATTTTCTTATCAGGTATGGATTTATCCTTGCGGATATTCTTTATGAATTCTTCTTTTCTCTTCCGGATCTGCTTTTTTAATTCATCTGGGTCTGTTGTATTGATGTCTACACCAAACATATTGTCCGTTGGTTTTTTTACCACTCGTTTCTTCCCTACACCCTTTTTCTTCAGATTCTTCATGAATTCTTCTTTTTGCAATGCAATCTGCCTGCGAAATTCAGCCATATCTGTTTTTGCCATGTTTTTATCAACTTTGAAATAATCACTTATCTTTTTGGTTGTCTCTAATTTTGGCTTTTTATTCTGATTTTTATGAGATATAGTAACAATATCATCAAGATTATCAAGAGTATCAATCACAGAGAGAACTGTTTTCTTTTTCTTCTTTCTCTCTGAATTATCAATACTCATATATTCTCTTATTAATACTGAGCTTGTAATTAAATATTGTAATCAGTCTATAATTTTATGATTGCTTTTTACTTATAATTTCATTTTAATTTAGTTATGTACAGCTACCATTTCCATACATTCCACCTGCACCGGATCCATCTTTCAGTTGCATTCTATCCTGTGAACCATCCATTGTTCCTCTCTGATAACCATGATTACCGGTATTGTCTGAACCATCCATAGTACAATCAGCACTAATATCATCATTCTGTGCATATATTGTTGTGATACCATAAGTTACCACAATAACTGCAAAAAATATACTCATTAATTGTATTTTATTCATCTTTCAAAACTCCTGGACACATTGTGTCTGAATAGAATATGTGTATATTCAATAAAAATCATTTACATAAAGAATTACTCAAAATATATTCAAAAATAGATATTTGTATGTACTGCATCACAAAAACATGCAGATTATTATGGATTTACAAGTTC
>JAJRQD010000233.1 GCA_024280435.1 archaeon
CATTGATTTTATTATTGAATTAAATAACAGATCATTGGTACTCTCACTGTATAGATCTGCTCTGAGTACTTCTAACAATGATTCTACAATACCAGTCGCACCTAGCTCATATCCAAAGTAAACCTCGTCATCCTCAATAGGTAGCTCTGGCATCTGCATTGATGTTTGTGGTATTAACAGAATAATTAGTATAAAAAAATTACTAAAATATCGCATATCTTTAATCTTGATGGAAATAGATGCTATATTACAATATTTATTTTGAGATGTATCTTGAGCTATTGAAATGATTTTAATTATGAAAATATTTTTTTATATGAGTTTTTATTTTTTATTTTTACTGGCAGCTGAAGATGCTCTAGCTTTGAAAGCCTGGTTTTTACCAGTTTTATCTGCATGAGACTGAATTCTTGATGCTGCTGCTTTATTCATTTTTTTTGTCAGTATTTTCACCTCCTATGAGAAATATACGATCTATCATATTTAAAGATTGATTGATTTTCAAATGCTGTAATTCACTAATATTGTAAATCAATTTACAAATAACTTAAAAAAATATTAAAATAATCAACTTAACATCAAAATAGAAATTAATTTTACAATAAACTAATAATTATAATATAATTGAAAATTTGACTAATTATTCTTTGGATAAAATATAAGAAAAAATATTGAAATGATTACTAAAATAATAAATTATAAATATCAACTAATTTCAATCCATATGGATTCAATAAAGGATGTTTCTTTTTCTCTTCTGAATTTATAAAATGATGTTTATCTAGAATTTTTTGAAGTTCTTTACAGTTCTTAAGAATAGAGTCTATACCTTTAAGTTTTTCATATTGGTATTCTAAATATGCTTCGGCTAAGCTTTTATGTGTGTCGTAATTATTCCATAGATTTAATATTCTTATCTGTCTTTCATTAAATACTGGAAATTTAATTAGATCTAATTCATGAAATTTAGCATATTGTTTTTTTGCGTTTACATGAGTAGAGGGTACTATATTACCCTTTTCATCTTTCTTCTCATCCAACGTATCTCTAAAAGTAACTGTAGGTCTTGTAATAATTTTAATATTATCAACAACCTTCTTCAAATATTCAAATTTACTTCCTTTAGAGTTATCTTTAATAGTACCTATGTCTTTTAGAAAATATGCTACTGATATGCATATTGGAGACATAATCCTTCTTCCTGATGCTACATCAAAAACAATACCTGTTGTACTCTCATCTATTAACTCAATTATTCTTTCTGCAACTAACAATATTTGTTCATTTTTAACTAAGATTAATTTTTTTTCATCTTTTTTATCACTTATTTTTTCATAAAATATATCCAAATTTATTTTTATTTCATCCAATTTAACATCTACATTATTTTTTATATTTAGTTTATCGTCACTCCAACCTTTTACTATATTATTATAAACTGAATCCTCTTTTCTATCACCCTCAGGTAGTATCCCTAGCACTTTATTAATATTATATCTATTTATTGTCTGAACTTTTGATTTCACCACTTTATCACTAGTTGGTCTTCCAATTGTTGTAACTAATATTTTTCCATTTTCCATAATTATTTTCCTCATTTTGTGATTATTAGCAATTTAGGATAATATATGGTTTTTAATGTAATTAATAAATTTTTTCAATAATTTTTTGAATTTGATAAAAAAGGATTTATTTTTTATAATTTGATATAAATTGGAAAAATAAAATATATTTTAATTCAAAAAATATATCATACTTATATAAGAATAATAAATAGAGATGATTAAACAATTACAATTTATAAATAATTAGGATTATTCTTACTTATGAACAAATTATGCATAACTGGAGCATCAGGTTTCATAGGTACATCATTGATAAAGTGTCTAGAAGCTAATTTTTCATTAGTTTTAATTGATATAGTTCCTCCTAAAATTCAATTAAATGATAAATCCAAATTTATTCAAATGGATGTTAATAATATAGAAACAAATCATATAGAAGATTGTGTAGGGATAATTCATCTTGCAGCAATTTCAAGGGTTATTTGGGGTGAAGAAAGACCACTTGAGACTTGGACTGTGAATGTGGAGACTACTCAACATCTGTTAAATATCGCACAACAAATGAAAAATAAACCATGGATAATATATGGAAGTAGTAGAGAGATTTATGGAGAACCGAATGATTTACCAGTAAATGAAAAAAATTCGTGGAAGCCAATAAACCGTTATGGTGTATCAAAGCTTGCAGCAGAGGGGTTGATTAAGTTATATGGTGAAAATAACAATGTATCAACAATTATACTTAGATTTTCAAATGTTTATGGCAATAATTTTGATCAGATGGATAGGGTAATTCCAAAATTTATGAAATTGGCAATTCAAGATGACATGCTTGAACTTCAGGGATCTACAAATTCTTTTGATTTCACCCATATTAATGATACAATAAATGGATTACTACTTTCAATAAAATACATAAATACAAATAGAATTTCATCATTCTGTTTTAATATCTGTACTGGTGTTGGAACCACCCTAGATGAACTATCAAAACTCATATTAGAAATAACCAAATCATCATCAAGTATTAAAGAAACTACAAGAAGAAGCTATGATGTAAATAATTATATCGGTGATTTCAGTCTAGCAAATGAAATATTACAGTATGAACCAAAAGTTGAACTAAGAGAAGGATTAATTATATTATACAATCTTTTAGTAAATGAAATACAGGAGGTTAAATTATGAAAATTTTAGTTGTAAATCATGGATATCCTATGAAATTCAATGCGGGATCTGAAATCTATACTCAGAACCTTGTACATGGATTACTTAGGATAGGACATTCTGTTAGAGTATTTAGCCGAGATGAGAATCCTTTTTTAAAAGATTTTGAAATAATATCAAAGACAAGGACAAGTCCTGATAACATTGACTATCGGTTAGATCTCATCAATGTAGCAAGACAAAAAGATAGATACCAGAGTGATGGTATTGATGAAATGTTTGATAAAATTTTATCTGAATTCAAACCAGATATAGTTCATATTAATCATCTAAATCATCTATCCTTAGGAATCATTGAAATTATATACCGTAATCATATTCCTATTATTTTTACACTACATGACTATTGGTTGGCATGTCCAAGGGGACAATTTTTACAGATTAATTATGGGATAAAAGATTTTTATCAATTATGTTCTGGACAGGAAAGTAGAAAGTGTGCAATTAATTGTTACTCAAGATATTTTACTGGAAGTTCTAAAATAATTGAAATAGATATTGATTATTGGACTAAGTGGGTGAATAATAGACAGAAAATTATTAAAGATATTGTTGAAATGGTTGATTATTTCATAGCTCCATCTCCATCATTGATGAAAAGAATGCAGAATGAGATTTCAATTTCAGATAATAAAATAATATACATTGATTATGGATTTGATCTAGATAATTTAAATGGTAGAAAAAGAGAAAATGATAATAGTATTGTCTTTGGTTATATTGGTACACATATTATCGCAAAAGGAATTGATTATCTATTAAAAGCTTTTTCAGAATTAAATGGTAACTCAAAATTGATAATATTTGGAAGAGAACGTCAAGATATAACAAATTATCTAAAAAATACATATCAATCAGAAAGGATAGAATGGAAAAATGAATACATAAACAGTGAGATAATTGATAAAGTATTTAATCATGTAGATGTGATAGTTACACCTTCAATCTGGGAAGAGAACTCACCTCTTGTGATACATGAGGCACAGCAAGCAAGAGTACCAGTTATTACAACTAATATGGGTGGTATGGCTGACTATGTCAAACATAATGTAAATGGTTTATTATTTAATCCACGTGATGTTAATTCATTAAGGGAACAAATGCAAAAAATGATAGACAACCCCTCTTTAATCAAGTCTCTTGGGAACAAGGGATATATTTATAGCAAACATGGAAATGTGATTTCTTTGGAAGAACATGTAACAATTATAGAGAAAATTTATCAGGAGGTGTTAAATTGAAAGGTCCTTGGAGAATAACTTTTGATACCAATCCAGATGATTGCAACCTAAATTGTATAATGTGTGAAGAGTTTAGTAAGTTCAGTGATCTGAAACAATTAAGGTTACTAGAAGGAAAAACACCTAGAAAAAGAAGAATGGATATTAAATTAATAGAAAAAGTAATTAAAGAAGCGATTCAATTCAAAGAGTTTATTGAGCTAATTCCATCAACTATGGGAGAACCATTACTTTACAAGGAATTTGATCGAATAATTGAACTATGCTATATTCATAACCTCAAATTGAATCTTACAACTAATGGTAGTTTCCCAAGAAAATCAGTTGAAGAATGGGCAAATTTAATAGTACCAATTGGTAGTGATGTGAAAATATCATGGAATGGAGCAACTAAGGATACCCAAGAAAGCATCATGATAAATTCAAATTTTGAAAAACATCTAGATAATTTAAAATCATTCATAATAATCAGAGATAAAATATATAATGATGGTGGAAATTATTGTAGTGTAACACTCCAAGTCACTTTCATGAGGAAAAATTATATTGAATTTCCAAAAATAATTGAGATGGCTGCAAAATTAGGTGTAGATAGGTTAAAAGGCCATCACCTATGGTCTCATTTTGATGAAATAGAGGATCAATCGATGAGAAAAAATAATGAGAGCATAAGGTTATGGAATGATATTGTTGATAAAATAATTCAAGCAGCAGAAATTTATAGAAGACCTGACGGAAGTAGGATAGAACTGGATAATATCTATAAACTAGACAATAAATCAAATTTTAGATTACTTGAGGACTCAATCTGTCCATTTCTTGATAAAGAGGTATGGATTGCATGGGATGGTAGATTTAATCCTTGCTGTGCACCTGATGAACAAAGAAAATCTCTAGGATATTTTGGTAATCTAAATGATCAATCTCTGCTTGAGATCTGGAGGGGAGTTGATTACAGAGATCTAGTAAAAAATTATAAATCAATTGATTTATGTAAAAATTGCAACATGAGGAGGATAGAAAAATGAATTGGAGAGAAACTACTATAGCATTAGATGGTACTCATCACTTAATTGATAATGTAGCATGTTACAAGGAAAGATTTGATGAGGTGCTAAAATTTCACAATCCTGGACTTGCACCTGTATTAGATAATAATATTGCTTATCATATAAATATTAATGGTAACCCAGCTTATGAAAGGCGTTTTATCAGAACATTCGGGTTTTATCAGCTTAAAGCAGCAGTATACTCAGATGATGGTTGGTTTCATATAAATATTGATGGTACTGAATTGTATGAGGAGAGATATGCATGGGTTGGTAATTACCAATATGATTATTGTACAGTAAGAAAATATAATGGAGATTATTTACATATTGATTTGAATGGTCGTCCAATGACAGATACCAGATTTCTATATGTAGGTGATTTTAAGGATAGATATGCTGTTGTGAGATTGAAAAATGGATTATGTACACATATTGATAATACAGGAACTTTTCTTCATAATAAAAAATATCTTGATTTGGATGTATATCACAAGGGATTTGCCAGAGCAAGAGATCCAAAAGGGTGGTTTCACATAAATAAAGAAGGAAATCAATTATACATACATAGATTTGATAATGTGGAACCATTTTATAACGGATATGCAATGTGTTGGCAGGATGATAAAATTATGATAATTGATGAACAGGGCAACACAAGACATATTATCAAGGAGGAAGCAAAATGAAACAAGTAGTTGGATTTTATGGACAGTCCAATAAATGGACCCATGATCATTCTGTTACTTTTTCAACTGAAGGAAAAATAACTGATTATCTCCATTTAGAAAGAATGACTCGAAAAAAATATGATAATAGAATACCCGATAATTTGTTAAAAATCATTAATAGCTATGGTTATGATCATTATGAGCTGGATTTCACTTCAGTCAATACATTCTCTCTGGGAAATGATTTTTTTAAAAAAGCAGATAGTAGTATTGTTTCTAGTGATAGATCATTAAATATTGATACAGAACCGATCTCTGACCTGAAACATAGATTTGTTAAAGCAGATATTTTTGGTAGTAAAAAGGAAATACTTGTAGTACCTCATGAATTAGCTCATATTTTCACATGTGTTCCTTTTTATGGATTTTTCAAAAATAATTCATTGTTAATTCATATAGATGGGGCTGCATCAATATCAAATGCAAGTGCATGGCATTATTTAAATGGTGATCTTAAATTAATTGGATATTCATCAAAATTTCATGATGCATTACTTAATTTCTCTACAAATAATTTAACTTTGAAAATACTGGGAATACCATATGAAAATTATAAATCAGCACCAGGAAAATTAATGGGATTGTCCTCTTTTGGTAATATTAATATGGATCTCTATCAAAATTTAGTTGCAAACAAGTTCCTATATAATTATGAGAATTCTGAGGAAATTAATCAGTTCATAAAGAATAATAATTACAGAACATCAAAAATAAAATTGAAAGATCAATTCTCATATGATTTTGCAGCAAGTGTACAGAAATATTTTGAGGACAAAATAATTAGTTTTATTGAAGAAAATCAATTAATTACCGGAGCTAAATATCTTTATTATTCAGGTGGAGCTGCATTAAATATTAAATTAAATTCTAAACTTGCAAAATTTGAAAAATTCAAGGAAATTTATATTCCACCCGCACCAGGAGATTCTGGTTTATCTATTGGTGCTGTATCTTATTATAATTGGATAAATAATATAAATACATCAGAGTTTTCAGTATTTGGAAATAATTATAACCTTAATGAATGGAAATTTGATCCGAATTACTCTATTGACGAGATATGTAAACATATTTTTAATGGTAAAGTAATAGGAATAGCAGTTGGTAAAGCTGAGATAGGTCCAAGAGCATTGGGTCATCGTTCAATTATTGCAATCCCAAGAAAAGAGATGTTTAGAAAAGTGAGTATGGAGATAAAGAATAGAGAGTGGTATAGGCCTCTAGCACCTGTTATTTTAGAATCTCTGATGGATGAAATGTTTGATAATATAATTAAAACTCCTTATATGTACTATATGCTTCAAGAGTTTGATGTAAAGAAAGAAATGAGAGATAAATATCCTGCGATTGTACATGTAGATGGAACTTCAAGACCACAAATTGTAAAAGATGATAATAAAGAATTAATTTTAATTTCAAATATTTTAAAGACAATGTATAATAATTATAATATTCATTGTTTAATAAATACATCTTTCAATGTTGCTGGTGAACCTATTGTACATTCAAAACAAGATGCAATTGATTCAGGAAAGAGTATGGGACTAGACGGAATAATATTCAATAATGAATTTATCAATTTTAAGGAGATGAGATGATGAATAGACTAAAAATATTAATAATTGGTAATATTTCGTCTGGAAAGAGTACTTTGGTTGATAAACTGAGTAGATTAGATGAATTGGTAGATTTTGAAGTTGTTAAAATCGATGAGGAAAGAGAAAAGTATGGGGATGGATCTTTTAGTAAAGAATGTTTAAGCTGGTATTATTTTCTTGATAAGATTGAGAATGAGCGATCCATGTTAATTGAATTCAGTGGAGCAGGCCCATATAAACATTCAATCAGACAAATTCTTAATCAATCAGAATTGAAAATTATAGTAATATATGTGTCAACTAGTCTTGTGAAATGTATTGAAAATAGTTTAGATCGTGATTTTAATACTCCCTATCCCTGGAAAATGAATATAGACAAAGCAATTAATAGTATCCAATTAGAATTAGAATATGATTGGAATGATAAGTTCTGGCATATTTTCAAAACAAATATCTTAACAGACACTGAAAAGCTAATGAAATTTATAAGGAGTGAATTATATGATTAAACCAATTACATCAGATAAAATATTGGAAAATAAAATAATAGAATTTTTCAATAAATTACCAAGTATAAAATTACTGTTGAGATTTGGTTCAAAGCTTGTAAATGGTAATGATTTACTCTCAGACATTGATTTATTTATACTGGTAGAAGATACACTTGAATTACAAAATAAATTGAATGAGCTCAAACCATCAATGATATTAGACTATGATTGTAGAAGTGTTTTATATTTTGAAATGTCAGAAGGGTATTATGAAGTTAAAAAAGTTGATATGAAAATATCAAACAATATTGATGATTATTTTAAATTTGTAGAACATATCAAAGATTTCACAAATGCAATATTAATTGATAATATTGGTATTGGTAAGATAACAAATGAACGAGTATACAAAACTACTTTGGAAAAAATAAAATATCATGTAAATAGATTTATTGAGGCTTTTGAGAATTGTTCAGTTTCAAATCAAAGTTCAGATCAGTATAGATTTTTATTTCACCAAACAATTGCTTTACAACATTTATACACACTAGAGTATATGGCAAATAATTATTTGAAGTATAATTATTTACCTAAACAATTAACAAATTCAATTAAAGGAGAAAATAAAGATATACTGAAAAAAAATTTAGATCCCAATTCAAATTTGAAAGAAGGGAGAAAGACCAGATTGAATTTAATTAATAAATTTGAAATTGTTTTGAAACACATTTTTGATGTGTATAATACAAAATTAGATTATAATAAAATAATGAAATTTCTTAATACGCTCCTCATAAGAGATTGGATATGGAATATCAGGGACTTAGCAGATATTAATCCTGAAATGTTAAAAGATAATGTACTTATCAGATCTTCATCACTAAGTTTTTACAATGATGAAAGTATACTGCATCAATTATTAATTAATTTTAATGTAAAATCAATTATAGATCTTAGACATAAAAAAGAAATTGAATTAAACCCATACAATCACCAATCTTTAATTTATCACAATATACCAATAGGTGCCAAACATATAAAACCACATAGATTAAAATACACAGAAATTGGTATTGATCCATTTTTTTATGAATATTTTCCAAGACATTATAAAGAAGAGATAAAAGAAATATTCATGAAAATCATTATTACTCCAAAACCAGTTATTCTGCATTGTTATGCAGGTAAAGATAGAACTGGTATTATAGTTTCGATGATACAGAAACTGGTGGGATTATCAGATGAAGAGATAATATTAGATTACGTATCATCAAGATCTGATACAAAACAAGAAAAAATTAAAGTTACACTACGATTAATTGATGAGATTGGAGGTATAAAACAGTATTTTGAATATGTGGGATTGGATCTAGAAAAAATAGAATTATTAAAAAATATGTTCAAGAGATAAATCTAGAGCAAAATATTTAGATACAGTGTATCCATAAGTTCCACAGGAAGTAACCATTATTATATTTCAGTTATAATGATATTTCCACCTCACAACCGTTATACTCTCAA
>JAJRQD010000234.1 GCA_024280435.1 archaeon
ATTCCTGGTGGGTGATTCATGCAGGTGGTAAAGAGAAATTATTGAGAAATAGCTTCAATCGCGCATATGAATACCTTAGAGATACAATTGGGTTGGATCCCGAAACATGGGAGTGGGGTAAAATACATACCATCGAATTTGTACACAGTATGGCAATCCAACCTCCAATGGATAAAGTATTCAATAAAGGTCCTGTTCCAATAGGTGGGGATACAGATACTCCCTGCCAGATGGCAATAAATCCAGATGATCCATATATGGCAAAATCATGGGTACCTTCATGGAGACAGATTATTGATCTTGGAGATATTGCAAGATCTATGTATATGTATGCACCCGGACAATCTGGGCAGTTAACCAATCCTCATTATAGTGACTTTATTGATAAATGGATCAAAGGTGAGTTCAATACAATGTATTGGACAAGGGGTCAGATAGAGAAAGATGCAGAGGGTACTCTTGATTTAATACCGTAATTTTCATATTGTTCAAAATAATAAAATCTTATACAATAAATAATGGACTTACGGTGTCCTTCCTTTTCTGCGTATAGCATCAAGGATTAATTTGTAGTTCTTCGATCGAAGTACAAGGTTTCTGGCTGCATTTAAATCACTATCAATCTGGTATTTCACACAGCTAGTGCACAGAAATATTTTTGATTTGCGATTGCCACGTTCTCCACATTTCCAGCAGTTCTTGGATGAATATTTTGGATCCACCATCTCGATGGTGTATCCATACAACATACTAGCATTTTTCAGATGCTCCTGCACCTGTGCAAAAAACCAATGTATCTGCCATGTGAGGAAACCCTCGCATAAGTAGCTACACCACGTTTTTTCTTTCTGTATCTTACCGGCAATTATTCTTTCAATCTCGGAAATATGTATCCTCCTATGACCACCAACAGTTCTGATACATTTTATAAGACCATTTTTATCCCACCTGCGAATTGTAGTGGCACAGACACCTAACAATATTCTTGCATTTGATACTGAATAATACTATCTATAAATATTTGATGTAAAAAATTGCTGAATGTACAAGTTTATCTAATTATGACTAAATTTCACTTAACTACCAATAACCCTAGATATGTATCTTATTCATATTATTGCTCATACATGATCTATGCAATCTCAAGTAAATAACCATTTGATTTCAACCAATTTCTCGCCATTTTATAATCTGGATAGTATTTATGTAATTCATTCCAGAATAATTTGGAATGGTTCATATGAATCAGATGTGTGAGTTCATGAATGATTACATAATCTATAATATTTTTAGGTGCCATCATCAATTTCCAGTTGAATGTGATAGTACCTTTTGAACTGGTACTGCCCCACTTTCGTTTATATGTTCTAATTTTCACCTCAATTAATTCATGCTTCGCTTTGTTTTTAAATTGAATATAATACTGATGTGTGGTTTTGCTCAGATATTCAAATGCCTGTTCTCTGTACCATTTGATAATTGCATTTTTGATCTGAATACTATTATTAGCCAACGTGGTGACAGATAGTATATTTTTATGGACCTTTACATTAGTTCTTTTTTTATCTGTTCTAGTAATTTGTAGAACATATTTTTCTCCCATAAAATTGAATATCTCACCATCTACAAAATTATAATGTGTAATCTCACCATTTCTATCAAATTCTGCTAATTTACCGAATATCCAGCCTTGTTTCTGGAATATGAATTCTTCAATTGATGATTTACTCATTTTATTGGGTGCTCTGATAATTACATCACGATTGGGTTCAATAATTATACTCAGTGTCTTTCTATTGGATCTGAATAATTTATACTTCAGATCTATATTCTCGTGATGACAGCTACTCAATAAACTAGATAAAAAATTAATGTACAAATTATTTATGAAATAGAATTAAATAGTTCACAATTAATTTTCAATATTATAGTGATAAATATTAAGTTTTAATATGATTTTATTTAATTACAGGTATTATGAAAATCTTGGTTATTGGTGAGAAAACAAGTCAGGTAAAAATTTTTGCAAATACTCTCTGCTCAAGAGTGACCAATTCCAAGATATCAAAATATATCTATGAATATCACGGTGTTTGGAAAAATTCCAAGGGTCTAGCTCATAACTTTACATTTTTACCTCTTGCAGGACATATCTCAAATATCGATACTGTCAAGGGTTACGGTTGGGGAGAATGTCCTCCAATCAAGATTGTATATGATCCCAAGGCACTGAAATTTATTGATAAAAAGAATTATGTGACAATTCTAAGAAGGTTGATGAAAAGCTCTGATGAGTTATGGCTTGCTCTTGATCCAGATTCAGAGGGTGATAATATTGCTCTTGAAGTGGTGAATATACTAAAATCCACTATTAAAAAAAGAAAAATTCCAGTACGTAGAATTTGGAACAGTTCCCTGACAAAGACTGAGATAATACGATCTTTTGAGAAGCCACTTGCATGGAATGATTTGATGGCATGGGGTGTACAGGGAAGAAGAATTATTGATGCATGGTTGGGTTTTGCAGGTACCCGTGAGGTTACAAGAGCTGCAAGAGCAGTTGCCAAGGTAAAGGTACTATCTGTTGGGAGGGTACAATTACCAACCTTGTATTTTATAGTGCAGAGGGATGTTTCACATGAGACATTCAAATCAAGGGATCGTTGGCGATTATATGCCTCATTATCAGAGACTACAAATAAGGATAGATCCAAATATTTTGAGGCAAATCATATCAATGGACTATTTGATGATGAGAAGATAGTCAATAAATTACTAGATAAATTAATTGGCTCTAATACCGCAGAGGTTGTTGATATAAAGAATAAAAATACCAATCAATTACCTCCAAAACCACTAAATACCACTGCTGCGGTATCTTTACTGTCAAGATTAATGAAAGTTAATGCTAAGAAAGCATTGGATCTCATGGTTGTTCTGTACAGCAAAGGATTGTTGTCCTATCCAAGGACTGAGAATGCTCGTTTCAAGGATAATTTTCCACATAAAAAAATTTTATCATCTTTATTAACTCATAAACCATTTTTACCACTGATTAAAAATATAAAACAGAACAATCAGGTAGTTGTGAATGGAAAAAAGAAAGGAGTGGAGGACCATGATCCAATTCATCCAACCGGACAAGTTACAGGATTACAATCTCTTGACAAGCAACAGCTTCGTGCATGGGATATCCTATCAAGATATTATATCTCTCTATTCATGCATGATTATATACAGGCAGTGGTAAAAGTCAAGTTAAATATTGCAGATGAACTATTTCTCTCTGAGGGAAGAACTGAAATACAGAAGGGATGGAAAGAGGCACATAATTGGAGTACCAAAATACCAAAATCCATTCCACTATTATCTGTGAAACAAATACTGAGAGTAGTCAGTATTAAAATACAGAAAAAACCAACTCTACCTCCAAAAAGACTGACTGATGCAAATTTATTACTTGCAATGGAGTCTGCAAATATAGGAACTAAAAGTTCTAGACCTGATATTATCCAGAAACTTGTTGATAGAAATTATGTAATCCGTAAATCTAGAAACCTGATCTCAACTGATTGGGGTAGAGCTTTGATAGCATCACTTTCTCCTATATGGCCCGAGATTGTGACCCCCTCATTCACTGCACATGTGGAAAAGTTGATGGATGAAGTAGCAAAAGGTAATGACTCATTCAATGTCATGTTAAATACACTTAGAAAAGAATATATTGATCTTCATAGTAAATTGATCGGTAAAATTGGAGAATATAAATCTCTGATAAAAAGAATGAACCTGCAATCACAGGCTACTAAATTAAATACTCAGAATCCTATGATGCTAGCTCTACTAGAGAAACAATTCAAAATATTACCTGAAATTCCTAATATTCCGTCAGAAAGTGATGAGAATTGATCCAGTGAGAATTGTTCAATTGAAATACCAAGATAATCTGTAAGTATTACGGAAATATTTAATTATATTTCTCTATAAGTAATTTGTAAATAGGAAAGATAACAATGAGGTTAATAACAGTACACGTACCCGAAGAAACACTATCTGGGCTAGATGAATTAGTTAGATTACAAAGATACCCAAATAGAAGTGAGATCATCAGACTTGCAATCAGAGATTTATTAAAAGATGAATTGTGGGAAGCAAAAGTGGCAAATTCAAGGAAAATATCAGGTTAAGTATTCAATATGCTAATTGTTATCTCGATAAAGAAATACTATTTCAGATTTACCCAAGTTATATTATATTGTAATCCTATGCACCAATTATCAGTATATCCGCTATTATTTCACAAGTAGAAAGGTCAATATTTATCTTGAAACAATTTATTATTAGAATATGAACCTAGCAAAAGAGGCAAAATCTATTGAGGACAAACTAGTTGAATACAGACGACATCTACATATGAACCCTGAACTTGGATTTGAAGAATATGAGACACAGAAATATATTTGTGAGAAATTAGATGCACTTGGAATTGAGTACAAAAAATATGCAAAGACTGGTGTAGTTGGTACTGTGGTTGGAAATGGAGATGGAAAAAGGATAATGATCCGGGCAGATATCGATGCATTACCTATGCAAGAACAAAATGATGTGGAGTACAAATCTAGAAATGATGGTAAAATGCATGCATGTGGACATGATACCCATACATCCATACTTCTTGGAGTTGCAGAATTAATTAATAATCATAGAAGTGATTTCAAGGGAACAGTGGATCTATTGTTTCAACCGGCTGAAGAAGGTCCTGGTGGTGCTACACCTATGATTGAGGATGGTGCAATTGGCAACCCTCCACATATTGATGCAGCAATTGCACTTCATATCGGCAATTTCTTCAAAGCAGGAATTATCGGGTATAGAGATGGTCCATTCACTGGCAGCGCAGATGAGATTTACATCACTATTAATGGAAAAAGTGGTCATGCAAGTGCTCCACATGAAACAGTAGATCCGGTGTATGTGGCTGCACAGTTGTATGTTGCACTACAGGGCTGGCTAACAAGAACAATAGATCCTGTGGAGCCTGTGGTATTGACTATGGGTAAATTTGTTGGAGGGGAGCGTCAGAATATAATTTCAGACAAATGTATCATGGAAGGTACACTGAGGACACTTAATGAGGAGGTTAGAAATAAAATAAAGTCTGAATTATCTGAATTTGCCAATAATATTGCCAAAGCATACGGTGCAACTGCTGATGTGAAAATAATAAAAGGGTATTATGTGGGTGTGAATGACGCAATGTTGAATAAATTCATTGTAAAATCTTATTCTGAACTGTTTGATTCTGAGGGTGCTATGGAGATGCCTAAACCTGTTCTTGGTGCTGAGGATTTCTATCATTACGGACTTGGTGGAAAAATACCCGTATCTATGTTCTGGTTGGATGGTAAGAATGAGGAGAAAGGATTTGTGGCACCAAACCATTCATCACAATTTGATATTGATGAATCAGTTCTATATATAGGATCTGCAACATTAGCTGCTAGTGCAATATCCTTTCTCAATGATTAATAAATATTGAAAAATAAAAATTAAGAATATTTTTTGGAGAAATTTTCTGCCATATCAATTATACTACTATCTCCGGTTTTAACTGCCAATGCTTTCAGTAATTTAGAGAGGTCTGTATTCATATCTCCATTTGCAGATTTAGCACCACCCATTTTCAAGGGAAGATCTTTTAATGTTTTGTAATTTTTGGATCCTCCAAACTCATAGCTAGTCATTACATCCTGATTTACTAATTCTTCTAGTAACTCATCTAATTTATCCACACCAAACTTTCCACCATATCTAAACTTCAATTCAATATATGGGACAGTTACACCCTCACTTGGGAAAACTTCATTCAGTGCAAGTAATAGTTCATTGTTCATATCTCAATATTATTTCATGTTTTAAAAAAGATTTTTTCAAAAATCTAACTATACAACTAGATATTTATTTGATATTTGTATCTGATAATGAACATATTTATAGTAAATTTATTGTTTTTATGACATAATATCTCTATAACATCTGTACTTATAAAGCAAACTAATCATTAAACAGTATGCTTAGATGGAATAATATCCTTGATCACACAATCAGCAAGATTTATGAGTTTGGAGGACAGATCAGAGGTTACCATTTTCTAGATGATTATTCAATACAATTTTTTATAAGAGGCGGTAATGTAGGCTTTCTATCAATTGTTATTGAGATCGATATGAATGAGAATGAAATAACAAATATCCTGATGAAAGAAATGTATCATGAGAATGTGATGAGTGCTGCATAAATATAACTAGCACCTTCCATAGTTTAATGTATATCAAAATTAACTATAAAATATGAAATTAGAATTTTTTTATCCTATAATTTCCACATCCATTTGGGGAATATCCATAGTAGGTGCTAAAATTATTGGTCAATACTCATTTTCTCCACTCGAGATCACTTTTGGTAGATTTGCAATTGCATCA
>JAJRQD010000235.1 GCA_024280435.1 archaeon
GAATGGGATGTACAGACCTATTATAATGGCTCAGATGCAGAGATGCAAACATGGGAAACATTCTATGGTACAACCTTTGATACATGGGCACCAATGGATTCACGTATGACTGATAAACAGGATGCATACTACTGGGCATACGCTGGTACTGAAACGACAATGCAGAAACCAACCACACAGAACATTGAGAATTTTGTATTCCTAGTAATTGTTGATGTCAACAATAGGCTGCTTAAATTTGAAGCTGGTGAGCTTGATGTATTCAGCCCAACCGCAATAGATGTAGATCAGGTTGAGAAACATGAGAGTGATCCTAGATTTTTGGTTAAATCTACATTAGTTCCGAACAGAGGTGCTGAATTCATAGTATTCAATCTACTCAATGAGAACCTCAAGAAATATAATGTGAGAAAAGCTATAAGTATAGCACTAGAGAGGGATAAATTTGTTCAGATACATGATGGTCTGGCACTGCCATGGTATAATATTATTCACCCAAAATCTGGATATTGGGATAATATTCAGGTAACGGGTTATGAATATTCATATACAAATGCAAGAGATCTGATGAGGGTTGAGGGGTATACAGCAGATGATAGCTATACTCCGCCAGCATCAGTACCAACTTCAGGCTGGGTGGTATTCGAGGATAGCGAACTGAATACTTCTGATTTGACCTGGGTAAATCTTGCAGAAGTACAGTATCCTACATACACACCCACTTATTCCAATCAGTATGGACCATCCGTGTCAAATACATCTTCAGATACATCTTCAGATACATCGTCAGATACATCGTCAGATGAAGAAACAAAGACACCTGAATTGGTGTTACCATTATCCATTGCATGGATTTTTGGATTAATCATTATTCCAATTATTAATAGATTTATCAAAAAAATAAATATCTGATATTTATCAGAACAAAATTATAGCATATCAGAATTGAATTTATCATAAATAATATTTGTTCATATCCTCAAATTCATGGAATAATACAATTTAGAAATTCACATTACATTTTATAATTATACGGGCATTTCCAGGCTTCGGTTTCGAATAATCAACCAGAACATCTAATTTTTGTTAGATTTGGAAGATATGTGATAAAATAACGCGTTAAGTTTTAAAATCGTACTTAATGGCATGTCCTGAGTTCCGCTATTTTAATCCAATTTATTTGAGTATTAGTTTAATATGTAAATCTGAACAGCTTTGTTCAGATTTCTAGTTGCGTATATTGATGATTGTGAATAATCATCAAATGAAATAACAGGTTGTAACCAGCTATCAACCATATTCTGATAGGAAATGAAATTTTTTCTACAGTAGTCGCGTAATTTAGATAATAAATTGAATAATTATACAATTAATAAATAGTCTAGAATAAAAAGATTCAAAAATGATGTTTAATTATCAAATATTGTACAAAATGACCATCAAACATCAAATTAGAGGAAAAAAGCAAGTTCAAAAAGTCACTGATAATGTACTAGATAATTCTAATATTTGACTTAGTAAAACCCGAGATTATTCAGAAAGAAGCCTTATAAAAGTTCTTTTCAAAACAGCTATTGACAAATCCAGTTTAGAGAGCACTGTGAACAAATTACAGATCAAAGCAGAGGGATATGGCAGTATCCCATCTGCTGATACAATATTGAAAGCAATCAATCGTGAATACCATGAATTAAGTATTGATGAGATTGAATCCAGGTTTTCCAAGAATTTGCAGATGATCTCTCAATCTATGTTAAAATCAAAAAGATCCAAAGTGGATGTCGCAATAGATATCCATAATGAGGAGTTTTATGGAGTTTCGATGAAAGATCACAGAGGATTGAAGAATGAATTCATCATGTACAATGATACAGGAAGTCGTAAAGTATTCAAATACACAACTTTAACCATTGTATCATATGGTCGAAATTACACAAAACCAATAACTGTTGGTTTTGTGCTTGTCTGGAAAGGAATGAAAAGAGTGGATATTGTGAAAAGGTTATTGAAGCAGGTGGAAACGCTGAATTTAAGGATTGATTTTCTTCTGATGGATGGAGGTTTCTCAGGAGTTGATACCATTAAATATTTACAAGAAATAAATATGAATTTTATCACCAGAGGCAAATTAAGCAAGAAGAAGACATATTTTGACAGTGTGGGTTTGAGTTTTGAATATGAGCTGAAAAATGTAAGTTCAAGTGTTGTAGTTGAGGGGTTGTTGATAAGAGAGAAAACCAAACAGGGAAAAAGAAAATTCATCTTTTTCCTCTGCTCAAAAATAATAACTGGTGCTAAATTGAAAAAATTGTATCGTTAGAGGTTTAGAATTGAAAATACATATCATCATCAACGAGTTGTGAAAATACGTACTTCAAGCAGAAAACTACATATCAGATGGTTCCTATGGATAATTTCAGTATTACTTGAATTGATATGGGAGATCAGTACCCATATCTATGATATCCTGGCTCTCGATAAGTATTCTTCAAGGAAAATGAATCCATTTTACAAGGATATGGTGCTTTAAAAGCACCATCTATGTCCACTATTTACAATGAATGGACAAATTTCCCAACTAGAGAATTTAGTAAAATTAATAGGCAAAATTCTAAGTCCAGACCCAAAAAGTGCTGCTTTTGATAGCTCTGGTTTTTTATTCAAAGGTGGATCTGTTTGGATCCTCTTGAAATGGGGTAAAATGAAATTAAAAAAACCTCCCGTGCTTTTTACAAAGCCCACATTGCAGTTGATGTTGAATCAACTGCTGTACTGGCAGTAAAACTGTCAAAATCAAATACGGCAGATGTTATCGTTGCATGGAAACTGTTACTAATTCTGGGAATGAGA
>JAJRQD010000236.1 GCA_024280435.1 archaeon
TGGGATAATAGTTTCAAAATATGGTACCCTTCAAAATGTGTTCTGAGATGGTTTTTCTGCACTATATACACATATTATCTGATTGTTTATCATTAATAATATTATCGGTGAGTGGATTAAAAGTGAATTTTACGCACTTTCGGACCCTCATACATCACAATTTGAAATTTGTATGTACAATTACAATCATGAAGCCATTGTGAATCTGATCTTTTAACCTTAATTTTTTCAGATACCATACTTTTATTTGAAAATGAGAATAAATAAAGCTTATTAAGTATAGTAAGAATTTAAATTCGTAATACAGAATATTTAATGTGAAAATAATGTATTTTTTAATTTAAACCGATATGTATTAACCTCGATCAAATAGAATTAATATATACAATAAAATAATAGTTTATGTATTCTGAGAAAATACAATCTCAATTATTTCAAGAGGCAAAAAAAGATTGGAAATTATACACAATGGGTATTTTATCCATGTTTGCCAGTGTACAGGTTAATCTACTAAATCCAGTGATAATCAGAAATATAATTGATCAGGTACTTGTGAATAAAGATACCACAAATCTGTATTTTCTTGTTTCATCTATTATACTGTTATCTGTTCTAACAGGTGCACTAGGCTTCTCAAACAGATATTTTAATGAGAAAGCAGGTGAGCAGACTGTGTACAGTCTCAGAAATAGAATGTTTGATAAGATACAATCACAATCTCTATCATTTCTCAATCAACAGGAAACAGGACAGTTGCTTGCTAAAATCACATCAGATCTTGAGATTGTGAAAAGTTACCTATCAAGAGAATTCAGACTTGGTTTAAATGCAGTTTATTATTTTATTGCAATTGGAATGACAATATATCTAACACAGAAAAGTTTTCTAATTATATTCATCATTCTCTTACCAATACTGCTTGTAATATCAGTGGTATATGGATTAAAAGCTCGTCCTCTTTTCAAAGAAAGAAGAAAACAGTATTCATTGCTATCAAGTCATATTCAGGAAAAAATTCAGGCAATAGAGACAGTAAGAGCGTTCGCACAGGAAGATAGAGAGGAGAATATATTCGGAGAGGCCAATAAAAAATATTTTGATCTATTCATCAAATCAGTAATTGTTAGAAGATTAACCCTACCAGTTGCAGTACTACTGGTGTCATTTGGCTCTATTGCAATACTGTACATTGGTGGAATGGATATTATCAGTGGAAGAAGTGATGTTACTCCAGGACAGCTAGTACAGTTCAATCTGTATATGTTGATGTTGACCACTCCCACCAGATTACTTGGAAATTTCATCACGGGTTATACCCGAACTAAAGTATCAGCAGAGAGAGTATTTGATCTGATCAATTCTGATGTTGAAATCATAGATCCAGATAATCCAGTAATCAAGGATATTGATGGTAAAGTAGAATTTCACAATGTTAGCTTTGGATATGAGAATATGAGACCGATATTAATAGATATATCAATACAGATGGAGCCAGGAGAGATAATTGGTATAATCGGTGGTACAGGATCTGGTAAATCCACACTCATACAGCTAATACCAAGATTTTTTGATCCTATTGAGGGATATATCAAGATTGATGATATTGATATTCGGGATTATCAATTGGAGAATCTGAGAAAAAATATTGGTATAGTAAGCCAGGAGACATTTCTATTCTCAAGATCAATTAGGGATAATATCGCATTTGGAAAATCAGATGCAACTATTGATGATATTATCAAAGCATCCAGAGTTGCACAGGCACATGAATTCATAGAAAAGTTTCCAGAAGGGTATGATACAATTGTTGGAGAGAGAGGAATTACATTATCTGGAGGACAGCAACAGAGATTATCAATTGCACGTGCATTACTTATCAACCCATCTATTCTAATTTTTGATGATAGTACCGCATCAATTGATGCAACTACTGAGAATGAACTACAGGAGGCATTGAATACATTGATAAAAAATAGAACAACAATCATCATATCCCAGAAAATATCCTCTCTAAGAAAAGCAGGCAAGATATTAGTGCTAGATCATGGAGAGATTATCGAGGAGGGTACTCATGATTATCTGATTGCACTTAAGGGAATATATTATGAGGTTTATAGAACACAGGAAGATGAAGAACTGATGTCAGAGCTTGAGATCATTCTAGGAGGTAATTAGATGAGAAGAAATAGTGATCCTGAGGCCAGGATAAGGGAGCTTAATATCCCCGATAGAACTCTGTTTGAATTTGCATTTCAATATGTGAAGTCATATAGAGTATTACTGGTAATCACAACTGTATTGTTAATCTCAGGCTCAATTATCAATCTCCTACCAGAATTACTGATTAGAAAAATACTTGATGAGGATATTGTTGACAAGGATCAGGCAGGATTATTCCTATCAATATCATATATGGTTGTGATATACATTATCTCATATATAATAGGATTTGCCACAAGCTTTCTAACTACAAAAATAGGACAAGGTACTGTATTTGATCTACGAAAAGATATGTACCATCAACTGCTTAATCAAGATCAATCATTTTTTGATAAAAATCAATCTGGAAGGATTAATTCAAAGCTTACCAATGATCTTGATAATCTGGCAAATTTCTTCTCAAATGGATTAATTGATATTCTTGTAGCAATTGTTCAGCTATTTGCAATTATATCATTGATGATTTTCTTAGACTTGTATCTTGCACTGATATCCTTCCTTATGATACCTATGATGTTTGGCATTACATTTTTCTACAAAGGTCCTATTAGACGGATCAGCCAGAGAAGAAGGAAAACAATCGCCAATGTGACATCTAATATTGCAGAGAATATATCTGGTGTTAAGGTATCCAAGACATTTGCAAGAGAAAAACAGAATAAACTGGAATTTGAGCGTATAAATAAGGAGAATATGAATGTATCAGTCAGGGCAGTGAGTATTTTTGCATTGCTAATGCCAATGATAGGTCTGATCACTGCGATTGGAACTGCATCTATTCTTCTATTCTCAGGATATCAGTATGCAGTATTGAACAATGAAAAATATACTGTTGGTCTAGTGGCAACTTTCATGGCATATCTCTCAAGATTTCTAGGACCTGTATTCACCTTATCAATGTTCTACAGTATTTATCAGACTGCACTTGCATCTCTAGAGCGAATATATGGTTTTATCAATGAACCTATACAGATAGTGGATAAAGAGAATGCAGTAGATCTGCGGGTAAAAAGTGGTAATATAGTTTTTAAGAGTATTAATTTTTCATATGATCAGATCACACCTATATTTAATAATCTAAGTGTCGATATCAAGGGTGGGTCTGTTGTAGCACTTGTTGGAACTACTGGAGCAGGTAAATCCTCTTTGATTAAACTAATAAACAGGTTCTATGAGCTTGATAATGGTAGTATAGAGATAGATAATCAGAATATCACTGATGTGAGCTTGAATAGTCTGCGAGGGTCTATTGGATTGGTACCACAATCTCCCACATTATTCAATACCTCAATACTTGATAATATTAAATATGGCTCTCCCAGTAGCACTCTTGATGAGGTTATTGAGGTCACAAAAATGATTGGGATACATGATTTTATAGACTCACTACCCGATAAATACAATTTCAAAGTATCAGAGGGTGGAAATAATCTATCAATGGGTCAAAGACAATTATTAAGTTTTGCAAGGGCATTAATAAAAAATCCACAAATATTAATATTTGATGAGGCTACATCCAGTCTTGATGTGATCTCAGAGATTAAAATACAGAAAGCAATGGAGAAATTAATTGTAAACAGAACAGTGATTATAATTGCACACAGATTATCCACAGTGAGAAATGCAGATAGAATCTTTGTGATGGAGAATGGTCGAATAATACAAGATGGTAAACACCATGATCTGGTAAGAATAAAGGGGAAATACCAGGAACTATACCTCAAACAATTTTTACCTGAAAAATCAGTGTTACTGAGTAAGAAAAATTGAGTTATGATTAATTTGCCATTCTAATACGCATGGCATTGGCAAGATCTATCGACATGATTCTCCTATATGCTGCATACACACCCACAGATGATGCGAGCACAGCAGACATTATTCCAGTTAAATAAGATTCGGGCTTAATATACACCGGAATGATCATCAGATCACCCACAAGCTCTTTCATTATCCAGATAGATACATTGTAAGATACTGGAATTGCAAGTATAGAGCCCATAAATGATATTAACAGTGCCTGTATCGCAATTACCCTGAATACCTTCCATCTACCGGCACCAAGTGTGCGTAGATTAATGAACTCCATCTCTCTTGACATAATCTCCAGTACTATTGTATTGAAGCTCAATAATAGCACAGTTCCAAAACCAATCAGTATCATGATAGCAATCAGTGCCATCAAACCTTGTATCATGAAATTAATGGAATCTTTAACCTCTTCATTCACAATTATAATAGCAACTGGAAGACTTGTATCAATGATATCATTCTTTATATCTTTCAAGCCATCAAAATCAATATTATCATTTGCTTTGATATAAACTGAGGTGACATTGTTATCATGATGCAGGATATCCTGCAATGTATCTAATCTTAGAAATATCTTCTCTGCTAGTAATTCTGATGTGATTCCTCTGATCTCGAAAGTATTATTGAAGAATGTAAGATCATCACCTACTGTCATATTCAATTCATCTGCCAGTATAGAGCCCATAACCAGTCCATCATCTCCAAGACCTGTTGATACTCCCTCAACAATATTGAATTTCCGTAATGTTGTATTCTCTGGAAATGCCTCTATCATCACTGATTTATTGAAATTATCTATCTCAGTCATAGTAGTACTGAAAAATTCAATCTTCTGAATTCCATCTACATTATCCAACACAGTTGCAATATCATCGGGTAATATCGGGGTGATGAAATGAGCCTCCATATCATATGTCTGAATATTAGCGTAATTATCATCAATAGCATAGTTGAAACTATCCATAAAGCCAATTGATGAGATCACAAGTAGCATACTTATCGCATATGTAAAAACTGTTAGTATAGTTCTTCTTCGCTGTCTAAATACAGTTCTGATTGGAATTGTCATACTGGGTGTATTTAATCCAGGTATTTTTGAGGTGATTTTCTCAATTATAGGCTTGGCATTGAATACCATTGTAACAAATGATGATGCCATAGCCTCTCTTGGATCTATCTTTGAGGCTGCAATACTACTGATAAAGCTCACAAGGAATGCCAGAAATAAATTGATTGCAATGGATTCTATAAATGGTTCAGCATAGAAATCAGTGACAGGTGCAGGAATGCCTAGTATAGATGCATACTTTACCACCATCTCCTCTCCTATCTTTATACCAAAAGGTACGCCCAATGTAACACCAATGGATGCAAGTACCATAGACATCTTGGTGTAATGTGAAGTAACCACAGATTTATGGCCACCAAGAGCCCTCATTGTTCCAATATAATTTCTCTGTGAAGCAATTAATTTGCTAACATTATCATACATCACAAATAAGGCGAGCATTAGAATTATTATTCCAAATACTCTGGCAAATTCATCTAGAGATCCAATATCTGCATCTTTCATTGTCTGTTCACCCTCATCCTCAACCAGTGTATAGGAAACAAAAGGTGCAATTTTTACAATCTCATCTTTGATTTCATTGATCAGTTGTTTTTTCAGATCATCACTTATATTACTATCAAATCTGACGAGTATCTCATTTACCACATTATCAGGTAGCCCAAAATTAGTTCTCATCTCGTCAATTGCTAGCCAGGAGCTTGCAAGCCCAATAAGATCGGGTAATCCAGAAATTGGATTGATATTGTATATATATTCAGGAGATAAGATCTCGCCTTTTAGTTTCAGCTCTTTAGAGCCGAAGGGTGTATCTAGAAATATCTGATCTCCTATTTTTAAATCATTGTTGCTCACAAATTGAGTTATTACCAATATCTCATTATTTTTGTTGGTATCAAAGTAATCACCCGATTGAAGAAGAAAATTATTTACACTAGGTAATTTATCATCTGCAACCCCATAAATAGGTGCCGTGAATATCTCTTTTGAACCTTCTTCCAATCGTAAACTTGTAAGTAATGATATTCTGGAATCCCAGGCTTTTATATTATCAATTCCGTCAAGAGTAAGGTTCTCTATATTCACAAATTCATTTAAGCTGTACCTTACATCTTCGAGAGCAGTATCTTCCTCTAGTTTATCAAAAGTATTGATTGTATTGATATGCATTAAAAGTAGTCCACCATATAATCCGGTGGATACAGCCAGAATAAGCACTATGGAAATAGATCTACCCTTATTTGCCTTCAGGTCCCGGAATATTTTTTTCGTTAATATTCCCATAATTCATTCTCCTCCCAGGAACCGCTCCAATTCGCCTTCTCCTTCTCTGAGAATACCATCATCCATGATTAATAATCTATCGGCGATACTTGCCATAGATGGATCATGTGTGACAACGCAGAAAGTGATATTTGCAGTTTTGCAGATTTCACTCATGTATTCAACAATCATGGCACCGGTTTTCTTATCTAAATTTCCTGTTGGCTCATCTGCAACAATAATTGTGGGTTTTTTGACTAA
>JAJRQD010000237.1 GCA_024280435.1 archaeon
AAACATCAATATTAATAAAAGTCAATTCACTAAACATTGAATTATGGAAATTCATGCTGATCTTCATGCACATTCTGCATTTGCAGGTGGTGCAAGAGCTGGAGGTACTGATGAGAAAAAAATTCGCAGGAGATTTATTGATTCTGCACATTATTCACCATTAAAAGGGGTTAATCTCATAGGTACGGGAGACTGTCAATTTGATCCATGGACTGGATTTCTCAGCAAAAATCTTGAGGAGGTGGAAAATGGTATATATGAGTACTCAGGAGATACTGGACAAAATTCCTCAATTCCACATGATTTATCAAAACCAAAGTATATTTTACAAACTGAACTGATATTCACAGGTCCACTACCTGATTCTAAAAAAAGAAAACGTGTACATATAATTATTCTGTTTCCGGATTTTGATAGTATTTCAGAATTGAATGCACTACTCGATAAGTGGGGAGTTTCCAGAAAAAATATGGCCAGACCATATGTTGTTTGTCAGACTAGAGATGAGGTTGATAATAAGATCCAGGAAATAATGGATATTCATCCTATGATAGAGATGATACCTGCTCATGTATTGACACCTGAGGGAGTATACGGTGGAAATAATAGAATTAATTTCATGTATGATTTTTTTGGGGATGCACATACTAGATTTAATGCAATTGAGACAGGGCTGAGTGCAGACCCCACAATTCTCGGAATGATATCAGAGCTTGACAGATACACACTTATCAGCAATGCAGATGCACATTCTGCCAGCCTTAACAGAGTTGGTAGGGAATTCACCACATACAGGATGAATAATATGGACTACACTTCACTTATCGATAGTTTGAGAAGGAATAGAGTGGTCAAGACAGCAGAATTCCATCCAACAGAGGGTAGATATTTTCTTACAGGCCATCGTGATATGCGAAAAATGCCAGGAATACATGCTAAACATCAATTCTGTTATTTCTCCCCAAAACATGTACCCGTGGAAGATATATGCCCACAGTGTGGTAAAGAATTGACTGTTGGTGTATTGCAGAGAGCAACAGAGATTGGAATTGCTCAGGGAGAGCCAAGAAATATTGGAGATGGTCCTAAAAGGGATTTTGTCACCATGGTACCTCTGATAGAGATCATAGCACATTATATGGGTATTAAATCAATTACCAGTAAAAAGATAAAAAGAGTATATGCAGATGTTCTTGATTACACGGGTACTGAGGTTAATCTGTGGATAGATCAGACAATAGATGATCGATTGAAAGATTCTAAATTACCAGAAAAGCTAGTAGAACAGATACTTGAGGTGAAGAGAGGTAACTTCAGTTTCTTTCCCGGAGGTTATGATGGCACTTATGGAGTATTGAGAATTGGTGAACAGATTGATTTCAAGGATATTAATGTTGTGCAGGGATAAAATACAAATTTGATTTGTTGTATTTGTTTATACAGTGTTAGTATTACTTAGAAATATTTCCCCAATAATTTCATTAATAAACCCATATATCAGAGTAATTGTCATTTTATTCTCTCAAGTATATATCAGATATTGTTATATAGAAAATAGTATTAATATAATAAATAAATCAAGTGTTTATGGAGACTACAAAGACTGCATGTGGTTCAGATATACAGGATAAGGATATATTCACCATGTATAAAGGTGTTAAAATCTACTTCTGTGAGAAAGAATGTCTAGATGAATTCAATGATAATCCAACAGAGTTTATTAATTCGGATCATATGAGAATTAAACTTCCAATAATCAAAGAATAGGATATGTAGGAAACAGAATTATTATTATTTTATATATTATTAGTAAGTTAGTGAAAGCAATAATCAATCAGGGTACTGCAAAAGAGATTTCATGGGAAATAGATGAGGCTATAACTCCAGATCTTGTAAAAAGTATTGAGCAGGCGGGTAAGGATAAGAGAATAGATTGGAAAGATTCACCACTTTATTATCTTGTAAAAATATTACTCGAATCTATTTCATTTGATGAACTAGAGGAGAGAATGTATGATGAGGATCCAGAAATAGTAGATCTGATAAGATCAGAGTTGGATACGTATTCTATCAACTCAGATGAAAAGAATGCTGAGATACTGGCCAGATTGTATCTACCTGTTATGATTGTTATCCTTTATCTTTTCAGATAGATTTATCTTTTTTCTTTCTAAATTTCTTTTTCTGATTTATTAATGCCCTGTTTACAAATTCAGTACTTGTACTTGCGGATTGTACCATTCCATAATTCAGATCCTCATCCATATCTGCCTCCTCAAAGATTGCCTGTGTACCTTTAGAGGCACCTTTCATTGATGAATAGTTACTCGATTTCATCTCTTGCTTGGCATCCCTTGTCTCTGTTCTCTGCAGATAAAAATGTGAGATCATATGATACACAACTCCCTTACCATGGCTAAATGATATGATAACAGCTTCCTCACCATATTTTTCCTTTAATTCCTTGGATCTCATAAGTACTTTCACATTTTCCGGGTCTATAATCTCAATTGGATATGAACTACCCTCCAACCACCACACAGGCATTGCTTCCTCATCAATAAAACCTTTCAGTAGTGGATCATCTTTCTCTATCAACTCTACTCTAACCACCTCATCTGATGTAGCTTGTGAATTATATTTTACTTTTCCAGGAAAGCCCACTTCAAGTACATTTTTAAGAGCCCAGTCTGTTGTTATCAACTGCCCTCCACTGGCTACAAATCCAGCTAACTTTCTTGCTGCTTCAGTTGGGAAATAATTGGCACAATTGACAAATATCGTCTGATCAGCCCGGAGTTCTGCGCTAACCAGTTGTTCTGCTTCAATAGATTTGTAGGGAATATCCGAATGTTCCAGAACTAGATGAATATGATCATATGTACCGGGAATTACAAGTACATCTGAATCATCCATCTCATCAAGAATATCTATATTTTCCTTACTTTCATTCATTAATCGATCTCTGACCAATTTAGATCCAAGTTTGTATGCAGTTTTCATACTGTCATTAGAAGGTGTATTGAATTGGTTTTTCTTTATATTTTGTTTATTTATATCCTCTTTCATGAAATCTTGTTTATTTATATCCTGTTTCTTCATTTCCTATATTTAGGAAATTATTGCATATAAATATATGCAGTCAATTATAAATTTAGAATGATAATAATATTATATTCAGAGCTCATTGATTATTATCTGTAACTTTTTTATATTTTTTATATGCAATTTGAAATAGATTTATCAATATTTCATTTAAAATATTGATTAAGCATCATGCAAATCGATCAGTATCTATCCTGTCCTGTTGTCAGACCTGCAAAAGCAGAAGATGCAGAGGGAATAGCTAGAGTGCTACTTAACAGTAACTCCAGATTATTTGATGCAGTTTACAAAGATGTTCATGAACAGGCAACTGAATTACTTATAGAACAGTTCAGAAAATACAATCAGGGAGTACATGTATTGCAAGAGGGTGCAGAGATCATTGGAGTGATGAAAATTCATATTCCAGGAGTGAAAATGGGTAAGACAATATCTGTTATCTCACTGATAAAGAAGCTGGGATTACTCAAAGCAATAAGAGCAGCACTACTATTATCAAACTGGGATGAATACAAACTATCACCGGGTGAGGCATATATTGAGTTTCTAGAGGTTAGAAATGATTGGAAACGCTATGGTTGTGAGGCAACCCTGATAGAACGTGCGAAATCACTTGCCAAGGAGACAAATGCCACATATCTCACCAAATTCACATGTATCAGAGATTATATGAGCAAGACACAGTTGGAAAGAATGGAATTTGATATGAGAAAGAAGATCCATTCCCCAATTGCCAAACTGTATGGAGAGACTGGAACATGGAGGAAATATACCTTCACATTGGTTGATGGTCCAATCACAGTAAAAGAGTTTGTAGTGGATAAAATACAGATAATGAAGAGTAAATGGCAAGAGAGAAGACGTGAGAGCCTTGCAGCACTCAAAATGAGTGCAATTATGTCAAGTATACCTATTGTGGGTGGAATTCTTGCATATACCAGAGGATATCCATATGCATCTTTTGCATGGGGTATACTGTTAATTTTCCATCTAACAGGTGGAATACTGATACTTAGAGATTTTTATGTTGGAAAATATATTATCGGGATTGCAATGATCTCAGAGAGTATTAATTTACTTGCCAGAGCAATAAATACAACTGTGTGGATGGATAGAGGTTGGTTACTACCTGTTGCTATGATTAATATCTGGGTACTTATCACTCTGCTAAAATCACCATCTGATCAGGATATCAATCAGATAGAGGATTCTGTTATGATACAGTATGCAGATATAATACAGAAGGCAAAATATCACTAATTTGAATTATTATAATTCTATATTAACTTCATCTATATTTTGAACGATTCATATTCAATAATAAAATACAGATAATTCAGGCAAATTGATAAAAATTTTATTTAATACATGCGAGAAAAGACCATTTGAAAGAGGTCCTTTCAAGATATGCTCAAAGCAAGGTGTAGTTGACTTACTGCCCAGATATATCCAGTCATATCAGATTAATTCAAGAAATCCAGTATCTGGATTATAACGGGGTAGTTTATCAGTTGCATCTATATCTACACAGTATATTCTATCCTCTTTGTCACTACCCTCAAATGGTCTTAATTTTTTTATCTCAGATAACCAATCCCTTTGCCAAGGGTTCTCATCAGATTCAAATAACTCCTGTTCACCAAGTTCTCTCAGTAATAGATAGTACATCATTCTGGCTCCGTGTGTATCCTCAATTCTTGAGATTGTCTTAGAGCCCATGGGAACAAAAGATACCTTATCACCATTGATAATTGCTTGATAGCAATAATCAACCACTCTTGTTATATTTCTGAAAGAACCAAGAATTATCTCTTTTGAACCGATAGCATTAATCAATCCTCTTGTACCATTTGTAGTTCGGACAACCACTTGCTTGTTTTTGAATGCTTCTGGATTATTTACAATAATTGTGGGGCTATTATCAAAATCAAATTTTGATATATCTCTAGAATCTTCACCTACTTTGACAAAGCCAACTGATTTCTCAACATCCTCCAAGTCAAGTACAGGTTTGATATAATCAGTATATTCAAAAAGAGCAAGAATCGTGTTGGATGCACGGAAGTTATCAATAATCACTGTGATCCCCTTATCTTTTGCGGATAATAATGCACCATCTCCGAATTCTCGAATATATACAGGATATTTTTCATGAGCAAGTAATTGTACTGAACTGGACACTCTAATCACAGTATTCATCATCTTTGAATAAACTTGATTATTATAGAGTGGATATTTACAAATTCAATAAAATAATTTGGTTTAATAAAAATCATACTCATTTATTTATTTTAGTAACAAAAATTACTTTGCTTACAAAATAAATAAAAAATACAAATCTCAGTAAAAAAAATATGGACTTTGATGGTATTTGTTTGATCAAGGATAACATTGTTATTGGCATTAACAAGTACTTTCAAGAGTTAATTGGAATGGATAAATCAGAGTTAGTTGGTAAAAATATTCTAAATATTATAGAGGAGGATGAATACAATAAATTTATACAAAATAAATCTGATAGCTCTCTTTTACAGTTCAAAGGTAAAAAAGAATGCATATTAAAATCCACATACACAGATATCAATGATAAATTTATTCAGATAAGTGTTAAATATCCAGATAATTTCCTCAAAGAAGAATATGATTTTCTATTAAGAACCTCAAGTGTTGCTATTATCAAAAGAAATGTAACTAAAGCATGGAGAATACTGGATGAAGTTGCAAAGAGAACCAACAATATTCAATCATTTGTTCTTAATAATGATTATTAT
>JAJRQD010000238.1 GCA_024280435.1 archaeon
AATATCTGTCAAATCATCTGAGAAAGGCATAGCTATTTTATTAATTGACTGTTTATTTGTTTTCAGTATCAAATTCATTCAAATGTTTCTAAAATTTAGACATTGTTCCAAATTCTAGATTCCATAAATAGTTTTGCACCATCTATTCCTGCATTCTCAGCAGTCAGAACATAAATTGGTACCTTATCAAGAATTATTTTCATATTAGTAATGTGGTTATTATCAACTGTTTTAAGTTCATTATCAGTATTGATATCTATTTTTTTGAATGTGTTGATAAAATCATCATTGATGATATATGACATTGAATTCTTTGCAACTCCACCAAAAAGAAATATCCCCTGATATGGCAAGAATTCAAGTGACAAATCCTGTAGTTTACGTGCAAGAATTGACATCATATTAATCAGTACATATTTACACAGTGAGCATGGTTTTCTCCCTTTAGAATGCTTTATAATCAGACGTGTGGGATCTTTTTCCTTCAATATCTGCTTCCTGTGGTCCCTATCCTCAATTCCAAATTCATCCCGGGCCATGAATTGATAGATATTATAGATCCCTCTTGATGAGCATACATCCTCTATACTCACAGTACCCATCTTCTCATTCAGGAAATTAAACAGGTCAAGTTCAAAACCTGCGGTGGGTGAGAATTTTACATGCCCTGATTCTGAGGGGTGAATTGAGTAATCCCGTGAATTATCTATTGGTATCAAGGGATCCATTCTCACAAATTCATCCTGTTCACTATCTTTATCCCGAATTATCGTTAAGCCAAAACCAGTTCCAATACCAACAACTAGAAATGTATTGGTAGAGCGTTTGAAGCTACCACTTTTTACAGGAAAATATTTTAGTATCGGAGACCTCGCCACATAGTATGCAACAGCCTCCATATCATTTAGCAATAAAATATTATCTGTCTGTATTATTCTCTTGATTGTTTCTTTATCAATTGTCCAGTTGATATTACTCAGTGATGCACGATCATTGATTATCGGTGCAGCCACTGCAAAACATACCCTACTTCCAATCAAATAATCAGATAGTTTGAGATATGTGATCAGATCAGATAATAAGTCCTGGAAAGAATTGAAATCCTGGTTAAGATAACTTTTGATGAGCACTTCACCTTTTATATACACATGAAACAGTGATTTGGTACCACCAATATCTCCGATCAGATCCATTTTGTCATTATCCATATATCATATTGTATTATTAACAATCTATTAAAATAGTGTATACTACTCATCAAAAATTCAAAATATAATTTGAAATTAATAATTAATTTTTTAATTGATTGGATATTTCAATAATTTAATAATTATTATTCAAATATTTAACAACCGATAACAACAATTTATTAAAATCGGTTACATTAATTGAATTGTAGTCATTATGAAGCTCGAAGAGATTGCTCGTAAATCAATAGACATAATCAAAGAACACGGTTCTGAAGGTGTAACTACATCTTATTTAGCAGATATATTGTCAGTACCAAAGCGACGTGTCTATGATGTAAAAGCCATTATGAAGGCTGCAGGATTAATTAATACTCATCGAGATCGAAATGGAACCAGATTATTCTGGAACCAAATAAATGATTCTTCTGAGACTAAACAGGTTAGTAAGTTCAAATCTAAGAAGATTAAAATCACAACTACTGGATTAATCACAAATATATCAAACAGGGGTACTGAAGTTATTATAGAGGGAACATTGCCATCAATGACAATAGAAAGTATTGAGTGAGTATTTTAATTATAAAGAAGAATGAGAGTAAACTTAACAAGATTATTTGGATAAATAAATAATTTATAAATAACAGAATTCGATTGATTTAAAATATTAAAATATTATACAGTATATATGACCCCTCTGATAGGTAGTAATAGCCAAAAAACAATTGTTGATAAATATGCAAGGTTTATTTCCAAACCAAAAGCAGATTTTTTTACCAGACTAGGATTAGCAGTTGTTCAGGGCACTCGTCAGGGACTATATATTGAGATGATAGAGGGTATAACTGAGAATCATATACCAATGAGACTACTTGATTGCCGAACCAGTGGTGGCGTATTCAACCTGGGACATCAACATCCCCTGATAGTAAAAGCAATGAAGGAGGGGATAGAGCAAGGTCTGGATATAGGAGATCACCACCTGATAAGTGAACAGAGAGTATTGTTAGCAGAGAAACTGGCTGAATTACTACCAGGAGATGGTAATTGCTGGAAGACACAATTCTGTGGAGTAGGTGGAGAGGCAGTGGAATTAGCAATTAAAATAGCAAGGGCCTATACAAAAAGAAAAAAAATTGTATCTGCAAATATAGCATATCATGGAGTGACTGGGATGGCATTGGCTGCGGGACATAGTAAATTCGAAGATACATTCCTTTGGAATCTTGAAGATTTTATACAGATACCATTTGGGGATTTTGATGCTTTGCAGATACTTGATGATAGTATCGCAGCTGTGATCATGGAGCCAATACCTGCAACAGGAGGGATACTAGTACCCAAAAAAGGGTATTTTCAAAAAATTAAAGATCTTTGCAAAAAAAATGGTATTATTTTCATTGCAGATGAGGTACAAACAGGTTTGGGAAGAACAGGTGAAATGTGGGCAATTTATGGAGGCCTGTATGAGGATGAGAAAATCATCCCAGACATAGTTGTACTGGCAAAAGGGATGAGTGCAGGTTATTATCCCATGGCAACTTGCAGTTACAGACCATATCTTGAGAGGGTATTTGATGAGGACCCTTTTTTACATATCAGCACAACAGGTGGATCTGAACTTGGCTGTCATATAAGCAGTACAATGCTTGATATTATATGCAAGGATTATTTTCTTGAGAATGTAAAAAATATGGGTGGATTATTAATCAAAGGTTTAATGAGATTAAAGGAGCAATTCAATGGATTGATAACAGATGTCAGAGGACGGGGGCTGATGTTGGGTATAGAGTTTAAAGAGGATAGGTATGGAATGGCCTATACTGTCAAGATGATTGAGAATGGTATTTTTGCTGATTTCTGTGGTAATAATGTGAAAACTGTGAAGATAATGCCACCATTGATAATTGATGAACAGGATGTGGAGATAATACTTGAACAATTACAGAA
>JAJRQD010000239.1 GCA_024280435.1 archaeon
ATCTGATCCATCTTGTTGAATGGAAATGGCACTTTGAAATAATTCTGACAATATTTCAATGATTTCATTGCAAAATCAAGTGCAAATTCACCATATTTCTCTGCTTGACCTGGAGATGCATATACCCGGTGTCTCACACCATCCTGCATTGCCTCTATATATTCAAACTCACCAATGCCAAAGAATAGCAGATATGTTGACATGATTGGAGTTCTCTCAAATGAGTATGCTATTTTCCCATCTCTAGCCTCTTCATTCTCTATCATTCCATTTGAAATCACATGTAGATTTTTATCAACAATCAGTGTTATATCAAAAGTTGCTTTCAACCCTGGCTCATCAAAACATGGGAATGCCCGTCTTGCATCACTTTCCTGGAATTGAGTTACAGCAGCTGTTCTGATCTCATCTCCCACTTTGAATTTTGATTGATACAATCCAGCCAATTTGTCATTGATGATACCTGTGAATTCAAAATACAGGGATATATCATTCTCATATCTCTTTGGTAATGTTACTGTTAATATCTGATCTTCAAGTGAATAACTGTGTTTCACATCCAGTATTTCCTCTTTATCATATAGTTTAATACTGTTAAAATTTAAATCCAGAGCATTTATCTTGATCTCATCTACTGCCTGCTTTCTAAGTATATTAATATCTACTCTTGTGGTGCCTGTGAAATTCATATTAACAAGATCTGGAGATAGCTCCACCTCGTAATGAACAGGTCTATATTTCATAAATGTACTTATATACTGAATATAATTAAATACAATGATATTGTGATACTATAGTTTGAAATAATATTTATTCGGATTTACATTATCACATTTACATGTATAATTCAGGAGAAGCTTGAGCCACATCCACAGGAACTGCTTGCATTTGGATTATATACATCAAATTTGGATTCTGATAGTGTCTGTATATATTTTAATTCGCCACCATCTATTAATCTGAGATCTGCCTCAGATATTATCAATACTGCACCATCTTTCTCAAATCTTTTACCTTTCTCATCAATAGCAGCCCAGTTGAATTCATATTTGAACCCTGCACAGCCACCTGGTTTAACAGATAATTTCAATGTCTTGTCAGATATATTCTCAAGAGTAATCAGCTCTTTAATTCTTTTTGCAGCTTCTGAGCTCAGTGTAAATTTACCCTCTGTATGATTGAAGGATAATGATAATTCGACCATGAATTTTATTATGCATTTTTACATTTTAAAAGTGTGGATAAATGAAATTTACGATATACTATTGAATTAGTAGTTAGTAACCGTTGTGAGTATAATTTATGTATAAAATATATATTGCAATATCATATATTTTCTTCTGGAAATAGATTTTTAATTGTTGATGTAACTCTTTCAACGAGTGGTTTGACCAATTCCAGAGATTCTTCTGTATCCACAATCAGGTATACAAAAGAAGTCATAGATACTTTTGAGAAAAATATCCAGTTATCTCCAAGATCTAGAGTTCTTGACATCTCATCCATATCAAGAAGATTGACCACAGTATCGATCATTGATAATACAGTATGCAGTATATTTGCCTCAATAATCTTTGAGATAGACCCCTGTGTGATGTGCTCAAACATGCCCTCAATACTTGTGTGGATATATGTGATGGAATTGATATCTGAGAATGTTGATTCAAATTTCTCAAGTAACATTCTTAGAGCCTTGGTCTCACTTTTATCTGGATCCATCTGTGGAATTGTCAATAAATTACTATCAGCCACATATTCTAGATTTGAATCTTCTGCCAATTCCTCTTTAGAAGGTGATTTCAGTATTTCTGCATCAATAATATCATTTGCAAGTTCCTGTAATTTATATGGTAGAAGTTTGGTCTTCTCAGATACCATTAAATGCAGTTTATATTCCTCAGAGATCAATGACTTGATGATCTGAAAGCTAACAGTGGCACCATCTGGTGTATCTCCATAATTCTGCAATTCATATCCCATTTTGAAGCTATTCGTGAATAATTCCATAAAACGTGTAAACTGGGATAATGGATACTCTGGATCAACTGCACTTACCAGAATATACTGATTGATAGTGGTGAATAACAACTTTATTTTCTCAAGTGTTACATATCTGACTGTCACGATATTATCAGAATCATCTGTTTCCTTCCTTCCCTGAGATGTGAAATCATCAATTGTGCAAACAAGTCCACCTACAAAATAAGGATCGTAATCATATGATTCACCGATCTTAATTCTCACAATCAGCTCTATACTTGCCTTATCAAAGATATATACATGATTAAGTATACCATCCAAAAGTGATAATTCTTTCTCAACCGATGAAATGGAAGATAATAATTCGCTCAAGTTATTCATTATTAACGATTGATAACATATAAAATTATCACAGTACTAATAGAATATTTTACAATATGATCTGGATTAATAATATTATTGCTTGTCTGATAAGTTATTGTGGAATTTAGTATTGATCAATTTTAGCTGAATTGAATGATTAATAACCACGTATTGTATGTTAATTCATCACAAGTTTTTATTTGATATACCAAATTTATTGTTATGTCAATTTTTGATAATGATATGTTCTCCTCTGCTATATTCTATCCACGTAAGGTGAAGAGACCTGAGCAATTACCAGCCAAAGTAGATATACTTGAATTTGAGATTGGAGAGGATATAATCATAGGTGCATTGATGTTCACATACAATCCCGAATTACCAAGTATTCTGCTATTTCATGGAAATGGAGAGATTGTGACTGATTATTTTAATCATTACCACTACTATATCACCTCAGGTGTCAATCTATGTGTGGTAGATTACAGAGGATACGGCTTTAGTAGCTCAGAACCTATGTTCACCGATCTATTCACCGATCCTCCTGTGATATATGAGCTTTTCAGAGATTGGTTAAAAGAGAATGAATACAGAGATGATGTGATTGTCATGGGAAGGTCTCTTGGTAGTGTATGTGCAAGTGAGCTGGGAATGATCAATCCAGAAGGATTGCTTGGAATAATATTTGAGAGTGCTTTCTCAAGTACATATCATCTGATGAAGAAATTATTTCTACTGGGAATGGTAAATGTCAAGGAAGAAGAGATATATCCGTATTCAAACGAGAAGAGAATTAAAGAGATTGAAAAACCAGTACTGATAATTCACGGAAAAGATGATCAGTTGATCCCTTATTCAGAAGCAGAAGCAATTTATAATAATATCAAAGGAGAGAAAAAACTAGTTACAATAGATAAAGCAGGACATAATGATATTTCATCTTTCACAAATGAATACTTCAATCCACTTGCTGAATTCATCAAGAGTATTAGCTGATCTATTTATTCATTTGAAGTACCTAGTAATAAACAATTATTAAGTTGTTAATTGCTTATATTTTATTATTCAATTCCTTTATAAAATATCTAATCTGCATCATTTCTTCTTAATTTCTCAATATTTTCAAGTATCTGACTAAATGGTTTGGCACTTCCCATTTGATAGATCCAATTATTATCAAATAAATCTAAAGCCTGTTTATTACCTGAGGATGTAATACTTAGACTATGATATTCAGTACCATTTTCTTTTGTTAGATAAATCTCCTTTTCAAGATTTATATCAAGATTTCCCATAATGAAATCTGAAATCATCAAAACATCTGCTTTGCTATAATTCTCATCATTTAACATTTTAACAGCCTCTCTAAGTGCAGGAGTGGCATCTGTACCCCCATGAAATGAATGTGATAAGAATTGGATTAATAATGGGAGATTGTTATAAAAATCACTTAATTCAATTGTTTCAATTCCAGTTGAGAATGAAATCAAATAACATCTCCTATTTTGTAATAGGGCAACTCTAAGTATTGCAAAACAAAGAGTTTTTGCAACTCTTTCCGGTACACCATGCATAGATCCACTAGTATCCACACAAATAATTATTGGACCTTTAGTTTCTCCTTCTGGTACTTCTTTATTGATCTCTTCAATAATTTCTTCATTATTTGATATATATCCATGGAAATCGTAAGTTAACAATTTTTTCTCAGATAGTTTTAGATAAAATAGTGCTTCAACTGTTTTATCACCAAGTAATGCAACTTCAGAAGGTAAAAGATGATTAATATCTGAACTTTCATGAATTCCAATTAATTCTTCCTTGCCAGCATCTATGATTTCTATTTTTGGAATTATTTTTGTAGATGCGATTAACTTTTCAATAATCTCTTCTCTCTCACCTTGCATGCGTCCAAGATAATTAGCTAATTCTAATATTTCTGGCTCTTGTTCAATTAACTTTGCATAACTAGAAAGAATTTCAAAACCTATATTTTTCCATCCCCCCTTGGAAAGATCCCAAAGTCTACCAAGCTCATTTGTAAAAGGTCCTAATAATTCCTTAATTTTTTCAAATTGATCAATTTGATTATATAACTCGATTAAATATTTCTCCCTCCATTTTTCGAGTTCTGATAAATACCAATTATCTTTTTTGTTATTAAGTAGATAATCCCATCTATCAATCATCTCATCTCCCAGTGCATATTGTTCTAGCTCTAAATCTTTAACATTTTTTTGATTTTCTTTTTTATTTAGTTGTTCAATTTTATCTTCAAAAAAATCAATATTATATTCATTATTTTGATAATATTTTTTTATCGTTTTTAAAAATGATTTTCCTTTTTTAATTAGGTTTATACTAGAGTCATTCCTCCAGTTATATAGACTTGTCTCTTCCTTTACAAAAGGATGATTTGCAACCAAATTTTTTTCTATCTGCTCAAAACCTGTAAATATTGATTGTTTAATTTCACCAACAATTTTATTACTGATAGTTAATGTTTTAGATATTTTTTTATCTCTAAACAATTTATCAATTACATCTGTATATTTTTTAATTTTATCTGGTATTTCTCTAAAAATACCTTTTTCTGCATCATTCCAGTATTTGATAAGAGCTGTACGATGATTTTTATCTAGTAATCGCCCAAAATTGATAAATTCTTGGTCATTAAATGTATTATCCATATTTTCACCTATCATTTAATAAAAATCATCTTCATCAACATCATCTTCATCAACATCATAATTGAAATTTCCATCATCAACATCATCTTCATCAACATCATAATTGAAATTTCCATCATCCTCAATAATTATTTTAGTTTCTCCAGTATTTATGTTTTCATAGTAATGTTTGATCTCATCAATTTGAAGTAACAATTTTTTAAGATTCTTTTTAGTCATTTCAAGATTTTCAAGTATAATTTCAGATCTTTCAGATTCAACAAATAAATTCATTTTTAACGTGGCAAATTCATTATTTTCTTTATATTTCAAGAATTTTTCTAAATCATTTATTTTTTCTGTAATTTTATCAAATCTAGCATTCCAATCACTAATTAAGAGTTTATGTGGTTCTTTATACTTTATTTTGTTTTCTGTAAATGTTTTACTAATTATCTTATATTTACAATAAATATCATAACTAAAATCATAAATTGTAAAACTATCACTATCAGATCTTGTAAATTCATAACTTACAAAAACTGGAGAAAAATTTTCGTCAAATAATTCAAAACTATCATTAACGGACATTTTAAAAATATTATTCTTTGCTTTTTTTATTTTTAAATATCTAATTTCCTTCAAATCATCATAATATTCTTTTGTATTTCTATTTTTTACAATTTTAATTTCATACAAATTTTCTAGTTTTTTATGGCGTATAATTTTAAATTCCTTTTTATCAACACTTGTAATGATCTCAATCTCATCTTTAATTTCTTTATGCAGATTTTCTATTGCATCTGAGATTTCACTATAGTTAATTGAAATTGCATAACTATTTTTACCAATTGCTTCTCTTATTATCCTTTGGACATGTTCAATCTGTGAGGGGTTATCCCAGATCATATCTTCAATCAAAAAACAATCCATCAGATCAACATAATCTCTCCCATTAATATATGCCGAAGTTCTTAATACATTAATAATTTTTTTCCATCTTCTATCTGAAATGTATATTCTATCATTGGCATCATCCTGATTATAGTTCTGAATTAATACTCTTACATATTGAATTAAAGGAATAATCTCTTTGGACAAATCTATTTTATCGATCTCTTTTTGCCATTTATCATACTCTCCTATTGTAATTTTTAACTTATTATTTACATTATCAACTAATAAATTCTCAGTACTAGTGATCATAGAAGCAAAAGTTTCCATATCTTTGATATTATTTACAACCATTCTAATTATAAATCTATCCCATAATGCTTCCAACCCCATGTTTGGAGTTGGTAACTCATTTGAAGCAGCAATTAACCCTATCAATGGTACTTTGATCTCATTAGAACCGTTTCTAAATATTTTTTCATTAATAATAGTTAGAAGTGTATTCTGAATTGAAGGTCCTGCTTTCCAAATCTCATCCAAAAATGCAATATTTGCATTGGGAAGATAGCTTTCTACTTTTCTCTCTAATTTATCCTCATCTCTTAATTTAGCGATAGATAATGGACCAAATATCTCTTCTGGTGTTGAAAATCTGTTCATCAAGTATTCAAATGATTTGGCATCCTTAAAAGCATATTTTAGCCTTCTTGCAATCAATGATTTTGCAACTCCAGGTGGACCCAATAGGAATATAGCTTCTCCACTCATAGCTGCTAAAAAAGCCTTGTTAATGTGATCTTTTCTCTCAAAAATACCATAATTCAATGCTTCAAGTATTTTTTCAAATCTCTCTCTTTTTGTAATTAGTGTATTGTTCATACAAAATCCTCCATTAATATTCAAGGAATGATATTTTTTTTTATTAGATAAATATCATAATTATCCTTGATATTTAAAAGATTAAAGAATTAATCAATTTGTAGATTGAAATTAATTCAATGTCTGTTTTTTTATTTTGATTAGATTTATTTAAACTTTTTTTATATTTGTAGAAATTTCAGTGTAATATTTGATTTCTAAATAGTCAATATAATGCTATAAAATATACTAATCTATCATTATTACATTAATCTATGAATTATTAAAGCAATGCTTTTCAAGGAATTAATGAATAGATGTGAATGGTCTGGAAATAATGAATTGATGATCAAATATCATGATGAGGAATGGGGAGTTCCATTACACGATGATCAGTTATTATTTGAATTTCTGTGTTTGGAAGGTGCACAGGCTGGATTGAGTTGGTCAACAATTCTTAATAAACGAGATAATTATCGAATTGCATTTGATAATTTTGATGCAAAGAAGATTAGTAAATATGATATTAATAAAATTGATCAATTAAAAAACGATGCTGGTATAATCAGAAATAAATTGAAAATCAATGCTTTTATCAATAATGCAAGGATATTTCTTGAGATACAACAGGAATATGGATCTTTTAATGAATACATATGGCAGTTTGTAGATCATAAACCTATAATTAATTCATGGAAATACTTGAGTGAGATACCAGCATCCACTGAAGTATCAAAAAAGATGAGTAAAGTATTGAAAAAAAGAGGCTTTAAATTTGTTGGGCCAACTATCTGCTATGCATTTATGCAAGCTACTGGAATGGTGAATGATCACATAGTAACATGTTTTAGATATGTATAATATTCTCAAAAAATACTGAAGATGTTCCATAAATTATTGTAATTCTTCAATCATATTATGTATAATTATTTATTTCCAATGAATAACAAAAATCAAGTTCTTAGTGGTTCATGAATAATATATTCTTCACTAACTTTCCATTTTCTAGTGTCAAAATTATAATTTTTGAAGTAGAAGAAATATCGGATATTTGTTTTTTTATGAACTGTTAATTGGTTTATTTGGGTGGCATTAGGTGAGAGTAATCTCACAAGATCATTGACAAAGAATGCTGGCCCCTCAATTCTTAATGTGAAAAACCTTGTGTCCTCTGAATATTTAGAATTGAAGGGTAATATATTATCAGTTATTAATTTTTTCAATGCATATCTTCCTGCTCTGTCCATTTTACCATAGATGAAGAATTCAGATCCAAGATGAAATATAGATTTATTATACATAATATTGTAATGAGATATAAATAGATTTCTTATTTTCTGTATCTTTCTTGATATAGAGGTGTTCTCTTTATTATAGAGAGATGCAATATAATTAATACTGGGTTTACCATTGATACTCAATTCTCTCAGTAATCTCATATCAATTTCTTTCAATTTCTTCTTGGATATTTCCGGTAATTTGGGCAAATCATCTTTGATATTATTTCTATAATTATGAAAAATTGCCTCTATTGATGCCATTTTTTCCTGGTTTTTATACAGATCAACCTCCCATTGAGATGTCATATAATTGAATTGACTGATATCATTTTTACAAAAATGAGTCTCAGTAGGTTCTATCATGATATATTCTTTGAATAATTTCTGTGATTTGATATAGTTGATAAAAGTCTCAAGATGCTCTACTCCATTTGGTGGGATATGAAATTCACTTATGATATTAAATCCTTGACCCATCATCAATGATCTGTGTACTGCATAAGGTTGTTTATCAATAAAATTACAAATAAGTGTATAATTACTAAATCCATTGATTTCTTTGATTATAAAGTAAACTCTTACAAGTCCTATACTATATGGATTCACTTGACTAACAGTTTCACATATTTTTCTCTCACCAAGTAATGGGTCCCTGATAATATCATTTTTCCTAAGTATTCCAACATCTTTCATCTTGTTTAATCTTGTTTTTACTGTGTTTGGTGAAATTCCTAATATCTGTGCCAATTCATTCATTGACTTGACTGGATATTTTTTCAAAACTACTAATAGATCCATATCTTTTCGAGAGAGTTGCACAAAATAGTATAATTAATTAATACAATATAAGTATTCTACAAGGGACATTGTCAATATTAATATAATTGACTTTTTTTGTACATTTTCTAATAATTTGCCAATATTATTTAGTGATAATTGCGATATCAAAATAATAACATATACATAGCTTATCTAAATTGATTGGTGAATCAATTTATTACTCAATAAGTCATAAATCATACAATGAGTAAAATCTGGGTACTGCATTCTTTTAAAGGCGGATCAGGAAAAACACTGATTTCAATTAATTTAGCTGCTATGTTGGTTAAAAGAGGGAGTAGAGTTGCATTATTAGATCTAGATATTCACGCACCTTCACTGCAAACATATGTTGAGAGTAGAAAAGAAAAAAAAATCAATGATCTATTGACTAAAAAAGCAGAATTGAAGGATATCATCTTTGATGCGACGCATATCCTTGGTAATCCAGCAGGTAAATTATATATGTGCCTATCTGATGTATCAGGGGAGGCAATATCCAAATTATCAAACAGAAGTAAATCTGCATTGATTGAAGATCTATATATTTTGATGGATATTGTAAAGAATAAACTTCCAAAAGCACCATATAATGTGGATTACATAATTCTTGATACTTCACCTGGATTGTCCACCACTTCTATCAATGCCGTAGCCATGGCAGATGCATTAATTGTATTGATGAAATTATCAAATGCAGATCTTGGTGGGACTTATCAGTTTCTAAATACAATACACAGGGTGCTCAAACCGCCAACAAAACTAATTATCAATCAAGTACCAGGTTCATTTCTTGATAAAGTTGGGATGGAGAAAACATCTGCCCTTCTTGATCAAAAAATAATGAATAAAATAGATAAAAATAATATCAGTTTTATTGGTAGAATTGATTATGATGAGAGTATTATCAATTTAGAGTTAGAATTTGCATTCAATTATTCTGGAAATGAAGAATTAAGACCAATTCACTGTTTTATTAATCCAAAGAGTAAATTTTCACTAAGCATGAATGACATAATTGATAAATTAATTGAGGAGATTTGATTTGAACCTAGATTCTGTTTATATTATGGTTGATGATGGGAGATGTATTTTTTATTACCCATTGACATCAATATCTCCTCCACCTCAATTAGTCACTGGCATGCTATCTGCATTGCAGATATTTATTCTTGAAATAACCGGAGAGTACCCAGATACACTTACAGCAGGTGGTTTCTCATTCAATCTGTTCAGAAGTGGTCCAATAACAATAGTAATTGCTTCATCTAGTGAAATTACGATAAATAATGAATTGTATGAATTATCATTGAGATTTATATCAAGATATGGAAATGATCTTAGGGTTTGGAAAGGCAAGTTGGATACATTTAAAGAATTTAAGGATGATGTTGATAATATACTGGGAATTAAAACTCAAGTAGATAAAATAATCCCGAAAAATCCAATTAATGGTTTTTTATTATTATCTCTTGAGGAGGAATTAATTGAGGTTGCAAAAGTTATTATTCAAATAAAAGAGGGAACATCTGAACAGATAAGTAAAATACTGAAAAATAGTTTATATCAAACACAGTTAAAATTGGAGAAATTAGTTACAATGGGGCATATTGGTAGAGTATTACAATTGGATAAGATTTTATACTTCACATAAATCTAATTTTGTTTAATAATGAAAAAATATTAATTTGAACTATATCTGAAGCAAAGAATTGTTTAAAGTTTATCAAATTACAATCAAATTTTATTTTACAACACATTTATCATTGAACTTATAAAGATGATTCTCTATTTCCAATTATGAATCCAAAAGGTAGATACCAGACAATTCTAAATTACTACGAATCAATTCCCAAAGGAGATGGTCCTTTTCCTACTGTTATTCAGATGGTTCATGCAATGGGAATTGATGATAGCTCAAAAAAAATATGTGATGATCTTGCTGATGCTGGATACTATGCAGTTGCTCCAGACCCATATCTTAATGGTGCATATGGCTTTCAGACAAGAAGTGATGATATGATATTTGATGGGCTAAATTTGATGATAAAAACTCTTGCCAGTAATCAGATTGTGGATATGGATAGATTGGGTGTTATTGGTTTTTGTATGGGTGGACGTCATGCATATCTTGCGAATGTATATCATGATATTTTCAAGGCAACAATTCCATTCTATGGCTTTCCACACAGAGGATCAACTGAACAATCTATTCCACAGAATAGAATCAATGATTTTAAAGGACCTGTATTGTCAATTTTTGGTGAATTAGATGCTGGTATCCCGATGGATGTGGTGAAGGCATACCAAGAAGCAAGTGAAAAAAATGGTAAGCATAATAGTATTATCTATAAAGGTGCAGGTCATGGATTTCTTAATCATAATTCAAGAAATCATCATATTGAGGCAACAGCAGATGCTTGGGAGAAAACAATTGCTTTCCTAGATAAACATCTGAGATAAAACATCATATTATGTTTAGCAAATCAATTTTTATAGATTTCCTCAGTAATTTTTTTCAAATAATCATCAATATCAATAGAATTCATTCTGTCAATTAAATTACTGTGTTTAATTGTAATATTTTTCTGCTTCGTAATTTCATTCATCAACAATTCCTTTTCTTTCCTACTAATCTCTGTCAGGTGCACAAGATTATATTTTTCAGAAATGGAGATGGCCTCATCAATAATTTTTACAGATAAATCAAGTTTATCATTCAAATAGTTCATTCTTGATAGATACAAAAGAGATTCTATCACCTGAAGAACAGATCCATGTTGATTTGCGATTGAGTTCATCAGTATTATTAATTGATGTAGCTCCTTCAGCACCTCTTCCTCGCCATATAATTTTAACTCAACTATCAATATCTCAATTAGAAGTTTAATCACGATAATACTCATCTCAAAATCCAGATCTTTGTTATTTAGTAATTTTTCTAGTATCTCCTGTGCCTTGATTTTATTTGTCAAGCGTGTACTTTTACTAAGTATCATTGCATTCGCAAGGCTACAACGAATTTTATGACTCGACGATTCAAAAAAATCCATAACTGTTAATTGTTGAAAGAGCTGTTCTGCTTTGTCAATTTTATTATTCTTTAACAATGATTTAATTTTGTAAAAATAAATCATAGACATTGCATTCTTGTTATTATCCAGTCTTGCCAATCTATAAGCCTCATCAAAATTGCTAATAGCTTTTGAGAATTCATTTCTAGTCAATAATATCACACCTATATTTACAAGATTAGTGATTTTATTATTCCTTGATAATTTGAAGTTTATATTCTTCAAGCTAAGGTCCAATGATTTTTGTATCTCACCTTTTAATCTGTAAATATATGCAAGACTGTTAACTCCAGATCCTACAAGATCTGTGTCTCCAATTTTGCGTGAAAGCTCTAATGATCTGGTATAGTGAATAATTGATCTGTCTAGATTGCCTCTGTTTGAATAATAATGTCCTTTTAACAGCTCTATATTGATTAATATCTCATCACTCAATTCTGCATCTGATATAGCATCTAATTTATCAAAATAATCCAGTAGTGCAGATAAATCACCTAATTCCATAGAAGAGAGTATAACTGAGATAATTATTCTTGCAAGCTGTTTTGAACTCTTACAATAATCAATTAATGTCAATGAATAATCAATACACTCCTGAAATTTTTGTTGCTTGAACAAAATATCACACTTCACCAGTGCCAATTCAATGTCATTTGATTTATGTAACTCTTTATTGATTAGATCTATGGCTTCTTGATATTCAAAATTATCAATTAAGCTAGTAATATCAATGATGACCATATTAAATATTGTTCATTTAATTTAATTAAAACACTTGTTTATCTATATTATAATTTTGAGTAAATGATGTTGAAATATTTGCATAACTGAACAAATATAAAAAGTATTATTGATAAAAAAAATATACTTTATCTTGAGAATCAAATAAAAAATAATTTTGTATCATCGAAGATATAAATTATTTACTTTATAAAATAATTCAAAATAACTTAGCTTTTATACCTTTAAAACATAGTTTATGGAAAATAATATTTAATAATACACAAATTATGAGCAAATTACGATATTTGTAAAATATCATAGTTCAAGATTTGTGGAGATCTAATTTTATGTCTATATCAACACTAGCAAAATCAATCCCTGAATCATCTACTCTTAAGATGAATGAACTTGCCAAATTACTACGTGATAAAGGCGAGAAGGTAATTCATCTTGGATCTGGTGAACCGAAAGCAAAAGTACCAATGGATGCAATATTAAATGCATCTGCTTTATTAAATTCTGCAGAGATCAGATATACTGATGTTTCCGGAACACCTGCAATGAAACAGGCGATAATTCGCTATATGGAGGAGAATTATAATAAAATTGTAATGCCTGAGAATATAATCGTATCAAATGGGGCAAAACAATCACTATCAGTCACATTACAGACAATTATCGATCCACAGGATGAGGTAATATTTATTGCACCTTACTGGGTATCTTATCCACACATGGTCAAAATTTGTAATGGAGTACCAGTGCCTGTTTTATCAGAGGATGGACGTTTCCACCCTAGGATGGAGGATATCAAAGCCAAGGTATCTTCATACACCAAGGCAATTATTATCAACTCGCCATCTAATCCAACCGGACAGATGTACTCTAGAGATTTCATCAAAGAAATTGTTGAGTTTGCAGAGAAAAAAGGCTTCTACCTTATTATGGATGATATTTACCACAGATTGATTTTTGATGATCTAAGGCCAATATCTGCTTATGACTTTGTTAGTAAAAATATAGATGAATCCAAATTAATAGTGATAAATGGCATCTCTAAGATGTACGCAATGACTGGCTTCAGAATTGGCTGGACAGTTGCCAGCAAGAAAGTAGTAGATAATATGAAGAATATACAGGGGCACACAACCCACGGACCATCAAGCCTGTTACAAGCAGCTGCAATCGGTGCGCTGGATGGTGTACAATCATCTGTTGAAGCATTGAGATTGGATCTTGAAAACAAGAGAAATATAATGTACATGGAATTACAATCTTTTGAAGGTGTAAAAGCAATCAAATCACAGGGAACCTTCTATACATTTGTTGACTTCAGAGCATACAACAAAGATTCTGTGAAACTTGCTCTTGAATTACTTGAGAAGGCAAAGGTAGTTACTGTACCTGGTGTTGATTTCGGCCTTGAAGGGCATTTGAGATTATCATTCTGTGGTTCTATCAAAGACATCAGAGAGGGAATTGCAAGAATTAAATGGGTACTCGATCCAAATTCGCCCAATGAAATTTTTATTGGCGAGAGAAAACTAGTGAGGGATTGGTAAAATGGCTAAGATGGGAATTGATCTGGGTGTAAAAACACCATGTGAGGGACAGGCAACCAAGAACGCAAGCGAGTTCAAATTACATAACCACGGATTAAGTAAAATACGAAAAGTATACTGGAATCTGCCCACAGAGGCATTATATGAAGAATCAATATTCAGAAAAGAATCTAGAATCACAAAACATGGTGCATTGGCTGTTAATACTGGAAAGCATACTGCACGTGCTGCAAAGGATAAATTTGTGGTAAAAGAACCAGGATCTGAGAAGGATATATGGTGGGGAGTGTATAACAAGCCCTTCACACAGCAGAAATTCAGTGATGTACTTGCAAGAATGCAGGCATACCTTCAGGGAAGAGATCTATTTGTACAGGATGTACACGCAGGCCATGATGAGACCCATAAATTACCAATTCGAGTAATCACAGAGCTTGCATGGCACAGCATATTTGTTAGGAATATGTTTATCACCACAGATAATCAAGAAGAATTGAGAAGACATATACCCGATTTCACAATAATTTCCATTCCATCTTTCAAAGCCACACCTGCGATGGATCAGACAAGTTCTGAAACATTTATTCTGCTGAATTTTGCTAGAAAAATGGCAATTATTGGAGGAACTGGCTATGCCGGCGAGATAAAAAAATCTGTATTCACAGTTATGAATTATATACTACCTAAAAAAGACGTATTTACAGCTCATTGCAGTGCTAATGTCAATCCAAATGATAGAGATGATGTTGCGATCTTCTTTGGACTATCAGGCACTGGTAAAACCACATTATCCGCAGATCCCTCTAGAAATCTTATTGGAGATGATGAGCATGGTTGGGGACCAGATGGTGTATTCAATTTTGAAGGGGGTTGTTATGCCAAGGTAATACAACTTAGCCCAACTGGTGAGCCTGAAATATATGCGGCAACCAAGATGTTTGGTACACTACTAGAGAATGTTGTATTTGATCCTGTGACAAGAAAATTGGATCTTGATGATGATGAGTACACTGAGAACACAAGAGCATCCTACCCACTGAGTGCAATTCCAAATCTGGCAGAGGGTGCAAGAGCTGGACACGCCAAGAATATTGTATTGCTCACATGTGATGCAAATGGTGTATTACCTCCAATATCAAGATTAAATCCAGATCAGGCAATATATCATTTTATATCTGGTTATACAAGTAAAGTAGGAGGTACGGAGATTGGCTTGGGTGAGGAGCCAGAAGTAACTTTCTCTGCATGTTTTGGAGCACCATTCATGAGTCATCATCCCTATAAATATGCCACAATGCTTAAACAAAGAATGATTGAGCACAATGCGAATTGTTGGTTAGTTAATACTGGTTGGACTGGGGGCTCATATGGAATTGGTAAGAGAATCAGTCTGAAATACACCCGTGCAATGTTGAATGCTGCATTATCAGGCAAACTTGATAATGTAAAATACAGAAAAGATAAGGTATTTGGTTTTGAGGTACCATTGACATGTGAGGGCGTACCTGATAAGGTATTGAGTCCTTCAAATACCTGGGATGATATTAATGCATACAGAAATAAGAAAAAACAGCTGGCACAGTTATTTATTGAGAATTTCAAACAATTTCTGGATGTAGTACCCCGGGATTTCACAGAATCTGGACCTAAATTATGATTATTTTTTTAAAGTTTGTTAATAAAAAACAAATAAATTTCATGTTGACTTTAAATAGATGATTGATCGAATACAGATCTTCTGCAACAAAAAGTAAATTTAAAACCATTGGTCTATATTTTCATAATTTGCATATGGGAATGCAAGATAGATCTCATCACTGATATTTGTTATTGCAAGTCCGTTTTTATAGAATTGTTCAATCTTTTTAGCATTTCTCTCAGTGTATATTTTGGTGAAATAGTTCAAACTACTGACGAGTACCTGAGTTGGATCTGTATTCGTCACAAGTACAATCAATAAATCACTGTACTTTCTAAGAGTTATATATAATCCACCAGTTGATATGAACTGTACCTCATCATTATCAGATCCTATTCCTTCTATAACATTCTGAATGGCAGAGATAACACCTGAAATAAGTGTTGATGAAACAGTTGATTCATGATGAAATTTAATTGAGGTAATTGGACTACCATATTTTGATATTACAATTATTCCTTCCAGATCCACTCTTGTCAGAAATATCACACCCTTTCTTCTTACTGTGATGGCCAGAACTGCAAATCCAAATAGAAGGATCAGTAATCCCGATCGATCAAGCATACTATCTCCTGCAAGTACACCGAAATTCTGTATAAATCTGATAAATCTGGATGAGAATAGGAAGACACCCATTAGACGCATGATGTAGATAGAGTTTCTTAGTTTCTTTGGTCTATTTTCAAGACTTAATCTCATATAAGCAAATAAAAATAGAATGGACACATACAACTGAAATGTGTTACCAATAAGTCTGAAATCAGTTGAATACAGATCAACACCTTCCTTTGTTAATATACCTGCTCCCTTACCATCAAATTTCTCCCAGAAGATAATTAAGAACTGAGAGATTGAATATAACATTATCCCTATATTGTTTATTATCGACGGTGTATTCTTCCATATCATTTTTGTTACGTGAACGAAAAATAAGAGGTAAGTAATATTTCTTGAACTGTAACTCACCTGCCAATAAATTAATTTATCACCTAAATCTGCAAGTACTGCTGTGATGGTGTATATTGTGGAAAGTAAGAACACACCTGCAAAGATCAGATATGATTCAATCTCAGTATGAATAAATCTGACAATCAACTCTATTGCAGGAATTAGAGCCATGATTCCGATAAAAATTAGTATCCAATCATTTAGTAGAGAAGATTCCACACATTTTAATAAAAAGAACTATTATTTAAACATAATATAATGGAATAGACTATTTACAAACTCCTTATTGTATATAGCTAGCCCTATTATTATACATTAATTTGATATACAGGATTCCCATACTCAAGTGAGATATTGCAAAAAAGAAAAACAAGATGCTATCAACTTCAACAAATGAAGATACAACAATATTCAATATGATTACAGAGATTATTGAGCCTATAAATTTGTAATCTGGCCTAATATTTGCTAATAAATATGAATTATTAGCAAGTTGTTTGTAGTAATCTAAATAATTAATTATCAGCACATATGCTATTACAAGTATTATATTAATGATATTCATCAATACAAATACTATCAATATTTCCTGTCCAAAGAATGATGAAATGAGTATAAATAAAGTAATAATAAAAATTGAAGTATATAAATCACTAGCTAATTTTGCAACTTGTCTGGCGGTGAAGTCAATTGTCTTGGTGGAACCATTATTGTTTTCAACATCATCTATAAAATTAACCTCATTTACAAGAGCTGATAAAATCTCTTTGGGAGTGCCAATTTTAGAAATTACATGTTTTAATGTATCAGTTCCAATTACTTCTTCTTTAAAATTACTCAACTCTATTATCTGTGATCTGATGTCATTGATTGTATCATTTTTTTCAATCATTGATATATTTGCATTATCAAGCTCTGATTTTAATTCATCCATATATTTGTCAAAGAGTTTTTGTGCTTCATTGGTAAATATTATATTCTGCTTCATAATTTAATCCTCCTTTATTTTAATAATACCATTGTATATCAGTTTGTAAATCAAACCTTTCTTTTCCATGACAACAGAAGCATTAACCTTTGTACCTGATATTATTATAATCTCAGCAACTTCATCCTGTAATAAAGTAATGCTATAATTTATCAAAATAATAAAAATGAATTTGAATAGTAATAAAGAAAGATATGAAAATATTATAATTACATAGATCGCATAAATATCGAAGAAATTCACTGTTAAATAAGTACATCTTAAATTTGTCCTGATAAATAAATAACTAAACTCGAGGTTAGTTGATACACATGATAAATTATTGCCATTTACAGCATCTATGGATATACCAATAATTATCAGAGTTGATATTAAGAAAACATAAAATAATAATTTATAAAATGCATTTAGTAAGTCAATTCTGCTTTGCTTAATTTCTGACAGATATTGTTTAGCCTCTACTACATCCACTTTCATTTTTAAATAGGAAGGATCAATATTTGTTACAGATGCAAGTATATTTGAATTGGTTTCTATATTTTTTCCACTAAGTATTTCACTTTGTACTTTCTGTTTTTTATTTATTGAATTTATCATCTTTGATTTATTTCTATTCCTTCTTGGAATAAACATAGATACTATTTCAGGTACAGGAATAGACATAACTATTTTATCTGCATCTGAAATATTATTGTCAATTCTGGGTTTGAATGTTTCAATTATTCTGTAAAGATCATAAACGCCATTTTCTCAATATCATACTCTATTCTTTGGAATATATTCTCTCTTATTCTGTCAGATTCTTCTTTTATCCTTGAAATCGAATATCCTTTCTTATCAAGATAAACCTCATAACTCTCCTGGAATGAATTTATCAGGTCTATCTCATCTTTTGTTAAATTTACATATTTACTCATTTTATTCACCTCAATTTCTCTTCATCAATAGAATCAATGAAAGCATTGGTTGCAGCACTATATCTAAGCCAAAGGTCTCTTGCATTTTTGAAGAAAATTTTGCCGTATTTATTAAGTCTGTACATTGTCTTTCTACCATCATCTGGATTTTTGTAAGTCTCAATCATACCATTCTCATTGAACCTCCTCAATAATGGATAGATTGTACCAAGTGGAACTCTAAGTATTTTAGCTTTTCCTGTTTTCTGAGTAATTTTATCAATCAAAGCCATACCATGTAAATCCTCATCCACAAGTGATGCAAGAACAATTAATACAATAACACCTCGTCGGACCTCATTTTCCCAGTTCTCAATTGTCTGTTGTATTATCAGCTCTATATCTGCCATTAAAGGTCCTCTTTTTGTATTGCGTGACAATGTATTGCCATACAATATATTGTGTGACATAATAATATATATACTTATCTAGAAAAATATATTGTGTGACACAATAATTTATCATAAATTTATTTTTACTGTTTTTGCTTCTGATAATCTCTTAGGTTATCGATTTTATTATTAATTATAGTTTTCAGTTTTAAATTGAAGAATACTCTCTCTGACATAGCTTGATTATCGTTTACAATACTTCGCTGAATTCCAAGTATGTATACCTCTTTTTTAGAATTAAGTAACATTTTTCTATAAAGACTCAAAGCGAGTTGATGTGTTCTATTGGTGAAATTAACATCATTTGGGTCTTTAATCCAGATAAATTTATTTTGTAATCTATTGATATTTACTGCAACAACAAAAATAATAAAATGAATTCTAAAATTTTTGTTAATTTCAAGGAATATATCCATCAGGTTCTTCTCATGCTCAAAAAGATAAATAAAGTTATTACCATAGATTTGTTTGATATGATAAACTGCATGAATACCTAACCCTTTGTCAAATATATTGCCAAGTCCAATGAATGCGATCTCATTTGTAAATAACCTTTGTTTATCCATGCTGTTACCTCTTGATAACTTTTTGTAGTTTATTTGATTACTATTATTTTATTGTATTTGTTTTTAATTATTTAAAAATACAATTTTGTTTTAAAATGATTCACAAAACAAAACATAAAATATAATATATTTTTGAAAGATATATTACAGAATCAAGATAATTTACTATGTAATATTGAATAATTAAGTATAGATGCTAATTTTACAACCATTTCAATTTTGGAATATCTTATAAGATTAATGGAATTTATTTACAAAATATTTCAAATACCATAACGTGACTAGTAAGGTATATATAATTCCAAAAGAATAAGATATATGGATAATAATATGAAATATTATCCCATGAAAGACAATTATTCATTGTTTTTCTGACCATTTCGAGGTAATCAAATGGCAATTTATGAATATTCAAATACAACTGATATCATCACAAATGATGAGACCCCCTTTAAGAAATTTATCGGGATACCAAGGCAATTGATTATACCAGAGAGATTGGGGCTTACTCAGATCACTGTTATTATCACTACAAGATCGGACATTGCATGGAATATGGTTCAGATTGCATTACTAGAGCATCCATACATAATGAACCTGTTCAGCTATAAAAAAATAAATAATGGATTAATTGCAAGGTTCATGCCACCTAAGGATAGTTTGTATTTAATTATCAAATTTTTGAATAAATTAAAAATACTTAATCTAATATCAAAATATAATTTGATAAAAAGTAAAGGTATAAGGGCAAGTATCCAACCATCTTTAAATGATTTTGGTAATCCACATTTTGACTATCAAGAATGGTCTCAATCATTAGATTCACTATTTCAGTATAAACCCAAAATTGAGATACCGGTAAATGATCTGAAAAATATTAATAATTTACAACTTGAAATAATTAAATTCATGTGTATTGAAACCTCCTTATCACTTTCCTCTATTCGATTGCAGCTGGGATGTACTGAAAAAGAGATGGAAACTGAAAAATCATTCATTCATGATAATCTGATATATTCTGAAAATATGCCTTATTCTGATTATAATAGTGGGAAAAAACATTCATATCTGATTCATATAAAAGAAATCACATATTCAGAAGCTATATCCATATATAATCTGTTATCTCAAAATCCTTTACCTTTTGAGTTGACTCTGGAAATAAATCATGATAATTCAATACTTATCTGGTGTGAATTGAATTTTGATACTATTATCAACCTGATCAAATACTTCTGGAATAAATTTAATTCTGTTGAACTTATTACCCTGGCAGATAAATTTGGAGATTCAATATATCTTTGGATCAAACCTGATAATTTTGATAATAAAAATAAAAAATGGAAAATAGATGAAGAATTTATGATCCAACAACCATTTGATAATTTAATTAAAAACAAAATTCATTGGCAGAAAATTAATAATTAATGTCTGTACATATATTGCTATCAATGTTGGAACAGTTATTAATATATTTTGTACTAAATGATTATTTATTTCAAGAAGATTTATAGAGCAAAAATAAAATAGAAAACTATGTTGAAATTTTCAAGAAGAATCATTGTGTTTGGAATACTTATGATACTGACTTTTGGAATGATATCAATTAATTCACAATCTGTTACAGTTAGAAATGATCAATTTGAGATGGAACTAACTATTACAGATGCTTATTATGATGCATTGGATGCAGATGACATAGCTGATGATGTCATAATACTTTTTAACATATATTTATTCAATAACAAGACAAGTATAAAATTTGAGTTGAATTTCACTCTTACACTTCCATCAGGGAGATTTGTACATTACTCATACAATATAAGTTCAGATGCATCTGTAATTGATGGTACAATGTACTTTTTTAATGAAGCAACAGAAGCTGGGTTCTATAATATTAAAATTGATCTGACATTACTTTCAGGTGTTGTCAGC
>JAJRQD010000240.1 GCA_024280435.1 archaeon
TAGGAAGTTTCCAACAACCATCATTACAAATGAAGAGGTAGCAATAGAGAAGTACAGAAGAAAATAAGCTAGACCACGTCCTATGGACCCTATCATGATTAATATTACATTTGATATTTTATCAGTCAAAGAACCGGCAATTGGTGCTAATAACAAATATCCAATCGTTCTGATAGAAAATATTATACCCATCTGAAATCCAGATACTTTTAATTCAACGGAGGCAACAAATGGAATAAGAAAATCCAGGAAAAAAAATCCTAAAGAATTCAGAATAGTGATTTTTAACATAGCATTGAAATCATTTGTAAAATAATCCACATTATGTAGAAAGTAAACACAAGTATAAAATAATCTCTATAGGTAAACAATTGATTTTAGTTAAATGCCTATTAATTATCTGATTGAAGAGAATAATCATTCACATAATCATATGGGGAAAATAAAGCTTCTGTACACAAAATGATGTCATTTCATGATATTTTCACCGCATACTCTTGAAATACTGCTCATTTACAGTACCTTGCCACAGAAACCATTGTTTCCCTTTATCAATAGGCTCTACTTCCATGTATTTAGCAGATTGACTAATCTGTTTAAAACGTAATTTTTGATGATTTGAGAATTGATACTTCAACACATTCAATAAAACAATGATATTTATAATTAATCAAAATAGTTGATATATTTGAAATTAATTACCATAAAATGAACCACCTCCACCTGAAGGAAAATGGCTTCTTGTGAGTAAGTTAAATCTTCATTTATCAACAAACATTGAGGTAATCTCTTGCACTAATTCAAATCTCAGTAATTTTTTGGATCAATTATATTCTTATCCTCCCGTACCCAGGTTAATACCGGGATAATTGTTAGCAATCCTGAAACCAAGAATAACAATAATGGTTTATTAGTTAAACTTGCCCTTGTAAGTGCTGAGTTTTCAGGATTATCTGGATCATAGAATACCACAAAATATTCACTTTCAGCCAATTCCTTTAACTTTTGTTTCGCAGTTATCTTTTGAATATACTCTTTCATAATCTAACTGGGATAGAGATTATCATTTTGATAAACCACACCATCAACTGAATACCCTCTGAATTTCATAGTGGATCAAAGAAATCAGAGAGATCTAGATACTTATCTGCATAAATATCCTTTAAAGTAATATTTAGATTGAATCTATTGATCGCATCAAGAGATTTTGTAATATAGTAATCAAGATCTATGTCCTTAGCAGTGATAAATTCAGGATGTCTTGATCTATTGGTAATTGTCCCTTTTCCCTTGATAATTATAAATGGAAAATAATCAAACTCATTCCATGTTTTATCCGGATCTAATTTATGAACATCACAGTATTGATAGAATGCAGTGACTGCAGGTGTTTTACTCTTATATTTTGCAGGATCTCTTTTCAAAGGACCTAAAGTTATGACTTTATTTTTTAAGTCCTCATCAATTGCAATCTCTCCTTTGATAAATTCAATTATTTCACTTGTAGCAATGGATAGGTCTCCTGTTCTCAACAATACCTCAATAGCAAATTTCTGTATATCTTTTGATAACCTGGACCAATCATGTCTGATTGCCTCTAATCCCAGTATGTATATCCTCTTGCTGATTGCAGAGATGTATGTATATCTTTTTTTGGCTCCTTTATGAAATAATATTCTGTATGCCACGTCCTGAAGTTCCAATCTCATTCTATCAGGTAGTATAGTTTTAAGAAAGTCAATTACTTTCAATAGTGGATCAAAATCACTGTCATCAATTTCAGCCTTTTTTTTATTCCATAGTGTCTCTACCACGTTATGAAGTGGTGTTGTGATGAATACAGAATCTGTATCTCCATAGATAGTTTTGTACTCCTCACCAAGTTCCTCAACTTTTACAGAAATTTCGTTCAGATAATTACGACCAATTGATGTGATACAATGGCTGATATTTGAATTGTAGAACCTACTTCCAATGAAATTATAGCTACCATAGGTTGAGTTTGCCACCAGTTTCAATGCTGTATTGTACTGTTTCAGCTTTCTGTACTCATCAGGATCAGAAATTGATTTCAATCTGTTCTTCACGTCTATCCTTCTGGTGAGCATATCATCCTGCATCATTGCCATAGAACTTCTTGGAGTGGATACAAAACTCAATCTAGGATCTGAATTGTAGCCTATATAACTCTCTGCACCTATATTATGTGCTGTAATAATTGATGGATACATACTGGTGAAATCACAAATCAATACAGATGAAGCCATTGATCTTGTGGGGTCCAATACCAATCCTCCCGGTACATTCACCCTGGATTTCTTTCTATCATCTCTCTCCTTGCTAGTTGGTGCTTTTGGAATAAGTATATTATTTTTTAGCATATGTCTGAAAACTAGAAACTCCCCTGTTTGTCTCTCTGTGAAATACATTGCCTCTGCAGGTGGCAATCCACTTATACGGATTACTTGAAGCCATTCCTGCATCTTCATTCTGAAAAATAACCGATAGGTAAGCTCTGCATCTCTTATTGCATAATCTCTGAATTTATCATGAATTATTCTATCATTCAGTGATTCTCTCCAGATATTTCCATGTTTATCTGCAAGCTGCACTTTCTCCACTCCAAGCAGTAATTTTGCAACAGAGTTGAGTGTTTTTCTACCATCATCTGTATACAGCCATCTAGTTTTCTTGTAAAGATCATACATCATCACTCCAGGAATAATCCATCCCTTGCCGTAAGCAGGCTTTTTTGCCGATGAATATGGTGATAGTATTGATTTATCTAATTTCAGAATATCTAATCGTTTAATCAGATATGGAATATCAAAATTATCACCATTATATGTCACAATAATATCAGGATCAATCTCATTCCAAATAAATTCAAAGCAATTAATTAGCAATTTTATCTCAGATTTTTCATTATCCTGTTCAAGTATGAATACCTCAGAATTGTATTTATTGGAACTTTCTCCCCATGTCATACTGATTGCTGTGACTCTTTTGTTTGCACTCTTAATGATAGATGCGATAGATACTTTGTTCTCTGAATTATCAATCTCAATATCAAGGCTCATCACTCGTAATTCGATATTTTGTTCAATTCTCTCAAGTTGTATATCTGAATTCACAGTAGTTGTTTTTATACCATCCAATCCAAAGAGATCTGTATCCAGTAGAAACCGGTGTGTGAATGGAATATCTGCTTCAAAATATCTGTATTTTGAAAATAACTCACGTACCATTGGTACCTCCCAAGGTCGTCTTCCGATTACTTTGCAGAGTTGTACTTTTACACCTCCCCTGTATGTGAATTTATCAACTGTATCAATCTCTATTAACCATTTTTTAAAACTAGATTGATCAAATATCTTCTGAATGATCTCTTTATTTGCAGATACATAGAAATATGGATAGAAATCATCAATAAAATATCTTATTCTTTTCCTGTTTTTGTCTCTGAGAAATAGTACAATACGTGCATGATTATCCCTTTGATGATAGTTAATATCAATCAATATTAGATCTTGGAATACAATTGAATTCATATCATTGTCACTTGATATTGAATTTATCACGATTGGGGACATCAGCTATAATTCATTGAGGTGCTGTGTTATTTAACATTACTCTCTGAGTATTCAATAATATTAGTATTTAGTAGATATTATTCTCTTTTGATTTATTCACAATTATATATTCATATCTAATGTTCAATCATCTGTTCTCAGATAATTTCATCTTCTCTTTTTATTCAGTATTGCAATTACAGCAGGTGCAAAAATAAATGATGAATAACAGGTCATCTAAAGAGTTGAAAACTGATTAATTCTCAATTAAATAGCTCAGATACCAGATTTTTATTATCATCCCATGGAACAAGATTTTCCCATAACTTAATGGTATTGATGTTTATACCATCAACTATCAAATTATTCAGATACAACAGGTTCTCAATTGATATGAACGTCACTGGAATCTCGGGTTTCTTGTTTTTTATTTCATTGAGAAATTTTTCAGTATTACTAGAATCTCTTGCAATGAATACAAATTTATCAGGTTTATCAACATCAAATTTTTTCTTTCTTAATTTATCCCTAGTTCGAGTGATAATTTCATCAGCTTGATACCTAAGTACTTGAATTATATGTTTATCAACAGTTTTCTCTGTTATTCTATTTTTTTTCACCTCTATAAAACTTGAGGATGTATTTGTTACTAGATCGGGATATTCACCAATACCAGGTATCTCTGTTGGCAATTCACCCGTATTAAGAAGTGATTTTATCCAATTCTGCAAGATCAATTCATCTGCATATATTTTTTCAGGATCACAATATCCAAGATAACTTGAATTACCCTGACTAATTTTACAAATATCCGTATTGAGTTCAATGATATGATTACATTTTATATTAATTGCACCATAGTTACATCCAATTGTACATATACCACATTCAATACAATTGATCATAGAGATCTTATCAAAACTGATCGCGTTAGAAGGACATAATTTCCTACAAGGTTCATCAAGATCACAATTAATTCTATTCTTAGATAATTTTATTCCAGTATCAAGGAGTTTTTCACCCAATGGAGATAGTTGATATTTACCTTTTTTGCTGGATCGGGATGCTAATAATCCAAATGTATCTGCAAAATTACCCATTGCAGCAACCACATCATTTCCAGGTCTTAAATTGTGATATCCAAATTCAGGACCATTTGATACTGTATCAGTGGCAATCAATTGACTATTATCAGGGAATTTTCTCACTGCATTGAGAAATGGTAGTATTGCCAATCCATTTTTATGGAGCATGTCTAGATAGTTATTTGCAATGTATATATCCTTAGTATTTGGATTATCTCGATCTATTAATCTCATCAGATTTGATAGTTTCAATGAATTCTTATCAAGAAAACCCGATTTTTCAAGTGAGTTTATTATTCCTCTAATATCACTGGATTTTCTATTTCTACCAAAGTATGTATTCACTCTCTCCCTGATAGCTTCTGTTTCTGTCGTTTCCAATTCAATAATAGATAGTAGAACCTCATTGGTCTGTGTTCTAGAAAAAAGAGATACCATTTTTTTAATTTATAGATCAATCATATTAAAATCAATATTCTGTAAAATGGATAATATAAATGTTTACTAGTGATATTTGAAAAAAAATTATTTAATATTCACATGAAAAATAATAGTGTCATCTATCTTAACTCTGTATTTATTATTTTTCTCCTTGTAATAGACTAGTAGATCCTCATCTTTTTCTTTAATGTATACGGGAGTATATCCCTCTTTTATCATTCTATCAATAGTATACCCGAGAAAATCATGCTCTGAATCTATTGTGCATTCAAATAGATGGCTGGTGAATGAGTTATTCGATGCAGGATAATTATTTGATTTGAGAAAAATCTGAAACATAGCTCTGACTACCAGAAAATCAGGATCCAATATACCCTTGACACCAAGAGATGTGAATACTTTGTGTTCATATGGATCAGAAGATAGTTGGAATATTGGTACTTCTGGATGAATTTTATTGATTGTCACATTGGAGATAACTGCATCATCAAGACTATCCTGGAAGTTATAGACCACATCATTATCAGAGATATTTTCTTTGAGATAATCAGCCAGTAAATCTCTATCTTTCAGATATTTCACCTTAAAATCCTCTTTGATTGCATCCTCTGCCTCTGTCTCATCATAGGTTATTATTAGAAAATGACTTTTCTCTACTCTGAGATTTTTCAGTATCTCAGCAGTGAATTTATTGTATCCCAGTATTATTATCTGTGAGTATCTGGAATCCAGTGCAATATCCTCACCAGTGATTGTATAACTGGAGTAGTCCTTTTCACTCTCCAGATATTTTGGATAGATCAAAAGATATCTGAATGGGATATTATTCTTGTAATTTGGAATGTTATCAATCATTTTGTGATACTCAGTTGTGAATATATTGATGAACTTACCATTGAGATTACTTACAAGACCTAGAATATAATGCTCTGGGAATATATCCAGTAATTCTTTTTCATCTCTAACACGTACTACTGCATAATAGAAATCAGAAGTACGCTCTGGTTCATTTGCAAAAATAGTTACATCCAGATTTCTAGTTGATACAGATATGAATGAGCCGAGAATTCTCTCAGCACTGTATAATCTGCTGATACCCAATAGCTCTGCAAATTCCTGCTTTATCTGTCTCTCAACAGTCTGGGCATATATCAATATACTAGTACACTTAGCCCGGATCATTATTGCAGATTTGAGGAGATCATTATTACTGTCCTGGAACAGGAAGAAAACCTGTGCTTCGGGTAGATTAAGTTTGTCCAGATCATGAGGGTCCAGTATATTTCCAATGAATGCATCAATTCCAATCTCTCTTGCTTTCTCAACTCTGTCAATCTCAGTATCAATCATGATCACATCAAAAAAGCGATGCTTGGCAAGTTGAGCAAGTTCTAGACTGACTGAATTAATTCTTGCAAGTATAACATGATTTTTCTGTCCAATATTATCAGGTAACATATAGCTGGACATGAACCTTGAGTACACAATTCTGTTCACCACAAATTCAGAAAAGAATGCGATGGTAGTGAGAGTAAGTAACAATAACAATACCAGCATCACCTTGGTAATTGTATACTGAGGAACAATATCTCCATATCCAACAGTCGAGATGGTTATGATAATAAAATAGAGTGCATCTACCAGTCCAATTCCCTCAACTGTAACTAACAGTAGGAATGTCAAAAAGAATATCATTATCATCACCACCAGTAGTAGCTTCATTTTGAAATTCATCTTGATAGCTTTGTTAGAAACAACATCCATGATGATAGGGTATCAGTTTTCATTTAAAGTTGATTTGGTCAGTGATAGAGCAATTTGGAAAATAATATTGAATGAAATTGATAAGAGGGACTTGCAATGATTTATTATGACCAGTGTATCCTGTGGAATAAATGGAACATATCCAACAATTATTGAATTTAGCACAATTAATGCCTGGAGTTATGTAAATTAGAATTGTGTTTTTGCGTATAGGCAAAACTATACGTAATTATCAACGTCACTCATCCTTACTTTTTCATCATATGTGCGAAGTACTGGTTAATAGTGGGCTTTCCGGCTTTTTTATCTGCAAATTGTTGATTTGATACTATTAAATCATATCCTTCTTCCAGTTTCCTTGTTACCTCATCCTCAAAATCCATTCTGTTAGCTTTCTCAATAACTATAAATTTCATAATATTATTTTATACAATAAACTCTTAACAATTGTGATTGCTGAATATTTATTGTTGATCTCAGGAATAATTCTTTACCATCCTCTATGACTTAGAACACACTATCTAGTCTGAGCGTGATGATCGAGAATTTACTGATGAACATGGTGTATCTAGAATTTTAATTTTATAACCTTAACTCCCTTTACTCCCAGAAAATCTTTATCAGATGTAATTATAGTTGATTTAGTTGCTATTGCACTTGCTACAACTACTGCA
>JAJRQD010000241.1 GCA_024280435.1 archaeon
AAAATTAAAAAAAAATTATTTTTATGATTTTTACGTGATTAAATTGTTGGAAATCATAATTTATATGTATATTCAGATATATATTGATTCATGTCACATATTTTCAGAGCCTATGATGTTCGTGGGATCTTTGGAGAAGACCTCAATATAGAAACAATGTTGAACATTGGAAGAGCATTTGGGACTTACATGAAAAGAAAAAGTTTCTCCACCGTTACTGTGGGTGGAGATATACGCGCATCAACTTCAATATTGTTGAAAAGTCTACAAGCAGGTATTGCCTCCACAGGAGTTAACTGTGAACTTGTTGAGAGAAGTCCACTTGGTGTGACTTTATTCAACTCATTCATAAATAAATTTGGAGCATCTGCTTTTATCACTGCATCACATCTACCACCGGAGTGGAATGGAGTGAAATTCTACTGGGGTCCAGGTATTGGATTCTCTCCGGAAGAGAATAAAGAGGTACAGGAAATATTTGATAGTAAAAATTTTGAAGATGTTGGAGCTTTTGAAGTTGGAAAAATATCTGATGTTATTAATTATAATAGCAAATTTATTGATTATGTGAAAAATAAATTTAATTTTGACAAAAAATTCAAAATTGCAGTAGATTGTGGAAATGGAGCCACTTCTCTAATAGCAGTGGAATTATTTGAGAAAATAGGATTTGAAGTAGTACCATTATTTGACAATCCAGATCCTAGATTTCCAAATAGACCATCAGAACCCAATGCAAAAACACTGATTAAACTTGCTGAACTAGTAAAAAACAGCTCTGTTGATTTTGGAGTAGGATTTGATGGAGATGGAGATAGAGCAGTATTTGTAGATGAACTTGGAAATGTTATCTCATCAGATGCTTTTGGGATAATTGTTGCAGATTATCTATTGAAAACACGAGAGAATAATCGTATAATAATAAATATGGAATGTTCACAGGCAATGGAGGATCATTTGAAGAGTAAAGGTGCAGAGGTATTCAGAATAAGAGTTGGACATTCTTTCCTATCATTAGAAGCACAGGAGAATGATGCAATATGGGGAGTAGAGAATTCAGGACATGCTATTGCTCCAGAAGTATTTTTATTTGATGATGCATTGATCCTACCACTTATGTTTGCATCTGCATTGGATTATGAAAAGAAAACTGTGTCGGAACTAACAAAACAGGTAATACTTCCTTTAAAAGAGAGATTTGATATTAAATGCCCAGATGAGACTAAGTTTAGAATTATGGATGAGATAATTGAATTTTTCAGAAAAGAAGAGGGTGATGTAAATGATCTAGATGGTGTGGCCCTTACTAATTCAGATGGCAGAATACTTGTCAGAGTATCTAACACAAGCCCCAAAATAAGAGCAACAGTAGAATCTATGACTAAAGAAGGATTTGATAATGTAATATCAAAATATCTTGATAAAATAAAATCATTCATCTAATTCTTAGAACATAGCAATCTAAAAAAAAACTTGCAGATTTCTCAACTGATTATTTAATAATATCCTTAATTTTATTCTTTAACTCAGATATTGAGAATGGTTTAGCAATGAAATTAATATCATTATAGGAGATACCTCTATCTTCAAGATAGTTATAAGTAAATCCAGATATAAAGAGTACAACTACATTTTTTGCAGTATTTTCAAGAAGTTTGTCCACAAGATCAATCCCATTCACCTCAGGCATTACAATATCAGATATTATAAGATCAATATCATCTTTATGACTATCCCATATGGCAGTAGCCTGTACATGCCCATTTGCCTTGTAGATTGTATGGCCATCTAGTTTGAGAATTCTAAATACAGTATCCAACACCTGCTCATCATCATCTACAAGTAAAATATTCATTTGTTGTATCGAATATTTATCATCTCTTGTCCTTACTTCTGTGAACATATATATATCGTCAATATGATGATTCTAAAGTAATTACATATACTTTTTGTCTTTAATTAAAAAAAAAGTAGGATTATGTCAGCTGTAATTGTCACGAAGCAATATTATGGATAATTATATTTTGAAATAGCTGTTTTTATTCACTATAATTATCATTGATCAGTAATAGAATGAAAATCTTATTGATAACAAGAATGAAATTGACACATGGACAAATTAATATTCAAAACCTCAGGATTAAGAGGAAGAGCAAATTTAATTATCAACCCAGACATTGCATTAAGGATTGGTAAAGCATTCGCATATTGGATAAAAAATAAATATAATGCAAAAGATTTCTATGTGTATCTAGGATATGATAATCGGAGAAATAGTGAAATTATTGCAGATACAATATCAGCTTCTCTTATCAGCTCTGGAATAAATGTCATCAGATTTAATGAAATAGTACCAACACCACTTGTTATTCATGCCACTGTTAATAATGAATCTCATGGAGGGATAATGATCACTGGTTCTCATCTACCAGCAACGGATAATGGTATAATTTTATTTGATCACACTGGAAATTATTACAAGGGTGAATTAGAAGAACATGATGTAGCATATGTTGATTGGCAATATCTGGGAAAAATATCATATGCAACATCTGAAATAAGTGAATACAAAATTTTTATAATCAACCAAGCAAAGAAGCTAAATATTGTGGAAAATTCATGGAAAGTACTGATAGATACAGTACACGGTCCAATGAGGGAATATCTCAAACTTGCAGTCTCTCAATTCACTGAGAATATAGTATATATAAATGAAGAATATGATGATACATTTCCCGGTAGGAATTCAGAGCCAACTCCTGTAAGTATAACTCCTGCAAAGATTAAATTGATTGAACAAGAGTGTGATATCGGTATTGCCACAGATATGGATGGAGATAGAGTACTGTTTATTACTAAATCAGGAGAAATTATCAGTGGGGATTATCTGGGTGCAATACTGGCAAATATATTCTGGAAAAGATATCCAGAAATACCAATTGTTGCGCCAATAAATACTTCCAATGTGATTGAGATTGCCGCAAAAAAAGTGGATGGTAAAATACATTACTGCAATGTTGGACCACCTAGTATTATCCTAGCAATTAGAGAGCAGGCAGCTAAATTTGGTTTTGAAGAGACTGGTAAATATATATTCTCAGATATCGGAATATGGCCAGATTCTGCAATCAGTACTTTATTTCTGGTATCATTACTTCAATCATCTGGAAAATCACTAGATGATTTCTTGCATGACTACATTAAACTATATAGTTTGAAGGAGAAAATTGCAGCACCACAGGAATTAGGTGCAAAAGTTGTCGATATATTAGTTGAAGAATGGAACAAAGATATTGTAACCCTAAAACAGTTTATTGAGAAATTAAAGGAAAAATACAATCTAAGAATAAATATCACATCTTTTGATGAGATTACTGATCTCAGGATAAATTCGATCAATTCAATGGATGGATTAAGAATAAATCTATCAAATAATTCATACCTGATGATCAGGCCTTCTGGAACTGAGAATTATATCAGAGTATTCTGTGAGTATCCAGATAATGAAAAAGTAGAGATACTTAGTAATCTTGGAATATCAATTGTGAATAAATTAATGAACTATATAATCAACAATAATTAGTCAACTACACCTTACTTCAAACATATCCTGAAAGGATCGATAATCGGGTATTTTTTCACATACAGATGAAAAAAATCAACTTTATTTTGAATAAAGTGATGTATTAATTCAATGGTCCATATGAAAGATATATGTATCATAATTCTAATCGTACGATATGGCAAATTATAATCCACCACCATACCGAATTAAAATGGTTGAGCCAATAAAGATGCCCTCCAAGGAAAGAAGAGAAGTAGCTATTAAAGAGGCAAATTATAACCTATTCAATCTAAGAGCAAGAGATATTTATATGGATCTATTAACAGATTCAGGTACAGGAGCAATGTCACAGGGTCAATGGGCCTCTGTGTTTTTGGGTGATGAGAGCTATGCTAACGCCAAGAGTTTTGAACGCTTGCAACAAGTAGTGGAGGACATTACCGGTCTACCAGAATTTCTACCTGCACATCAGGGAAGAGCAGCAGAGAATGTACTCGTAGGTCATTTACTTGGAATCAAACCAGGTAAGGTAGTATCAAATCAAAATTTTGATACCACAGTAGGTCATATCCTATTCAACAAGGGTGAGCCAGTTGATATTGTAATTGATGAGGGAACTGATGCAAAGAACCTCTATCCATTCAAAGGAAATATGGATATTAATAAATTGAATAAGATACTTGAGAATGAAGCAGAAAAAGTTGCTTTGATAACTCTTGTACTCACAAACAATGCAGGAGGAGGTCAACCTGTATCAATGGCCAATGTAAAACAAGTGTTTGAGATAGCTAGAAAATACAACAAACCATTCTTCTTAGATATTGCAAGGTTTATTGAGAATGCATATTTTATCCAGCAGAGAGAGGAAGGATATGAAGATAAATCTTTGCAAGAGATAACTAGAGAGTTTGGAGAATATTGTGATGGCATGTGGATGTCTGCCAAGAAAGATGCATATGTTAATATTGGTGGCTTCATTGCATTAAAGGATAAAACACTGGCAGATAGGTTAAGAGAGAGATTAATTATGTTTGAGGGCTTTCCAACCTATGGAGGTCTTGCAGGTAGAGATCTCGAGGCTATGGCAACTGGTTTGCAAGAAGCGGTATCCGCAGATCTTGGTGTTGTAGCACACAGAATAAACCAGATAAAGTATCTAGTTGATACTCTTCATGAGAAGGGTATTCCAGTGGTGCTTCCAGCAGGTGGTCATGCATGCTTTATAGATGTAGCTGAATTCCTACCTCATATTCCTAAAGAGCAGTTCCCTGCACAGGCACTTGGAATTGAACTCTACCTCAGAGGAGGTATCAGATCTGTTGAGATTGGTTCATTGATGTTTGGAAAACATGTAGATGGAGTATTTGTTCCTGCAAAGATGGAATTATTACGATTGACTATTCCACGAAGAACCTATGAAAAAGCTCATTTTGACTATCTAATTGATATATTAGTCTCAATCAAGGATAATAAAGAAGCAATAAAAGGATTGAAGATAACAGAGGAACCTGAATTACTCAGACATTTCACCTGCAAATTAGCACCTGTAGAATAAAATTATTATCAAATAAAAGGTCAACATACTTGAAGCAAAATCGGTACTTTTTGACTAAATACCCAGTAGCTAGTTTTATTAATGAAAAATAAAATTGTTAGTTATATGCTTTCCAAGAGCGATATGTATGAAATTTCTAGAAGCTGTGATAAATCATTTGATGGTATTTTTTACATGGGTGTGATTACCACCAAAATATATTGTCTTCCATCTTGCAAAGCCAGAACACCACTTTATAAGAATGTATTATTTTTTGATGATAAGCACTCTGCAATTGATTATGGTCTTAGAGGTTGTAAAAGATGCAGAAGTGAATTCTTTCCAAATACCCAACCACTCTGGTTGAATAAATTGTTGGATATGATGAATAATATGTCAAATAAACTTGATAAAAACACAATGGAAGAGATCACAGGCGTTAATATATCTACAATTAGAAGATATTTCCAATCATATCTCAATATTACAGCATTTGCATATCACAGAAAAATCAGATTGAAGCATGCTAGAAAATTAATACTAGAAGGAGAGAGTATTCTTGATATACCATATATAACGGGATTTGAATCTTTATCGGGTTTCAGATCTGCATTTCAACAGGAATTTGGAATAAATCCAGGTGAGATGAAGCATCAGGAGCATACAAAATGAATATACAGATGTATGAATTCAAAATAGGTAATATTGAGTTTATAGCAGGTACATTCAATGGAAAATGTTGTATTATGGATTTTAAATACAGAAAATCAATGGATAGACTGATCAATTACCGGTTGAGATTACTGAACACAACAATTGAGTATACCAAGAATAAACTTCATGAGCAGATTGAGAATGAATTACAACAGTATTTTGATAAAAAAAGAGAGAGATTCAGCTTTCCATTGTTAATGCTTGGAACTGAATTTCAGAAAAAGGTATGGTCTGAATTATTGAAAATACCATATGGACAGACTATCTCATACAAAGATCTTGCGGAGAGAATTGGAAATATAAATGCTGTGAGAGCTGTTGCACAGGCAAATGGTGCCAATAATATTGGTATTGTTATTCCTTGTCACAGAGTAATCGCCTCGAATGGTAAATTACAGGGTTATGGAGGTGGATTATCAATGAAAAAGAGATTATTAAAACTGGAGAAAAATGTGAGTACACATAATAAATGATAAAATACAGAAAATAATGACACTGATCGATAATTGTCATATAATCTAAATTTATATCATAAGAAATTACAAATAAAATATGAAAAATAAATATCAAATAATATCCGATAAAAGAATACATTTTGGAGGAAATTTATTGATTAAAAACCGGATAATGATATTTTTTTTTACTTTAATTATTTCATTTGTATATTTACAATATATTA
>JAJRQD010000242.1 GCA_024280435.1 archaeon
AAGAAAATTCTGATTAACCATGCTACAACATTCCAAACATGGAAATTAAAAAATATGAACCCATATGAAGAATTAATAAAATTACTGGAAAATTATGATGCTTCAGCAGCATAATTTCCTAGGGGGGTAAATTTATACTATTTTTTTATTATTTCGTTTAAAAGTATTTTCTGATTACTTTAAGTAAAAATATATATGATGGATATAAAATAAATTTATGGTAAAAATATATGATAATGTAGAATTAGGAGAAAATGTTAAAATTGAAGATTTTGTACTATTAGGCATATCACCTTCCAGAAAGAAAAAAATGTTAAATATTGGAAAAAATTCAGTAATTAGAGCAGGTACCTACATATACGAAGATAATGTAATTGGTAATAATTTTCAGACAGGAAATAAGGTAAATATAAGAGAAACTAATAAAATTGGAAATCATGTTTCTATTGGAACTGGAACAGTAATTGAACATCACGTTGTAATACATGACAATGTTAGAATACATTCAAACTGCTTTATTCCAGAGTATTCAATAATTAAAGAAAATGTGTGGATAGGACCAAATGTTACATTTACTAATGCAAGGTTTCCAAAATCAAAAAATGTGAAGAATGAATTAAAAGGACCTATTATAAATGAAAATGCGATAATTGGCGCAAGTGTAACTATTCTTCCGGGAGTGTCAATTGGTAAATATTCAATAATAGGTGCTGGATGTGTTGTTTCTAAAAATGTATCTGACTATCAAATTATTATAGGGAATCCACAAAAAATAATTGGAGATATAAGAGAACTTAAAGATGATAAAGATAATTTAATTTATGATTTATAATCAATAGAAGCTCAAACTTTTAGTTTCAATAAATTTAAGATTTTTAGAGAGATATACGAAAGTTGGCATAATACCGCATTAAATCAAGACAATTTCATGTTGCAATGTTCTGAACTCTGTTTCGGTAGATCTCCATCTCCAAGCACCCATCTCAATTACCTCCTCAGCACCCATTGGTAATGATGAGATAATTTCCATACTTTCAAATTTACCTGATTGTGGACTGTTGTACTGGAATTTAATCAATTTCAGATCCCTTAATTCTAGGTTTGTAGTCAGACTAATCATACTTTCCTCGAGTATTCTAACTTTTGGCTCGCTTGGAGTTCAAACTCCTTTATGTATCTGATAGATAAGATCATATTTGATATTTTATTTCATTGGAATTATGAAATGTTGTTTGTTCTTAATTATCTCTACCATTGTATTTGTATCAAATGGACCTTTGTCAGTGATATGAACAATTCTAGATCTATTATTAATCATCAAATGATTACGAAAACTCTTTGTATCATTTGGATGTTCCGTTCCATGCATAACTAATGAAACAACAGCTTTGCTCTCCCAATCCATACCAATTCCGATCTTAATTGCAATGTTATCATTTCCTCTTCCGACCATTTTACATCTCTTCCATACCTTGCCACTTTTTACAAAATAGAACCAATCATAATATGTAGGAATAAGATTTTGGGCATCATTAAACACTTCGCTTCCCAATTGTGCAGAACACAATTGGAGGATCTGCTCTAAACCATCAACAAATTCCGGTTTTTCTAAACGCACTCCCAATGCATTGTTACTCACAGGATCCTCATTTGTCAATTTTCTTCCAAGAAGAGAAGCTGAAGCATCACTTATAGCATTTATTGGTAATGCTGCATTTTTACTGTTCATAAACATTGATCATCACTTGTTAATCATATCGGAAGTATCAAAATTTGAAAGTAAAAAATGGTAACTATAAATCATTTTCTAAAGCCATTAAACTCATTTTCAAAGCATCAATACTAATTTTTGGTCCTACCTTGTAAGGTTTAGAAATTTCAGTTTGTGAAATAAAGTGAATTAGTTCATTTTTTAATGGTTCACTGAAGGGTAATAAATGATTAAATTCACCATCATTAACTACTGTTTCACCAATATATTTATTGTTTATTGTAATTTGTTGTGGATTCGAAAAATCAAATTGAATAAATCCTTCTGTACCTTGAATTGAGCAAGATCGAGTTTTGATATTCTGATTGGTCATCCAAGACTCCAAAGCATAACCCACTGAATTCTTAAATTTGGCTTGAATAAATGCGATATCTTCAGTTGGACCAATAGTCTTACTATGTAATGATTTAATTGATATTGGATATTCTTCATTATTGAAATATTTAAATAAATCTAAATCATGTATTGCTAATGATAAAATTACTCCATTATCAGCTCTTGGTTTTGCAAATGTAGATCTAATAATCTCAATTTTTTTTAATTGTCCAATCATTGAATTATTGATAAATTCTTTTGCTTTTATTACTCCCTCATGAAATCTGAATATATGACCCACCATAATTTTTTCTTCTGGTCGAAGTGATATTTTTTCTAATTCAATTGCATCATTAATATCATCAGTTATAGGCTTTTCAATAAATGTATTTATTCCCCTTTCAACAAATGGTTTGGCGATTTTATAATGTAAATTTGCAGGAACTACTATATCTACTGCATCTACATCTAAATTGGAAAAATCTTTCACAGCCACACAGTTCAAATATTTACTTGTCTTTTCTAATAATTCAGAATTTACATCATATAAATATAACTCATCAATTATTCCTTCTTTCTTGAAATCAGCTAAAATTCGAGCATGATTTTTCCCCCAGTGACCTAATCCTATTTGACAGACTTTCATATTTGTTTTTATTAAAATAACTATTATAACTTTATCTTTGCGATGTAATATTTAATTCATTTTATTAAATTGATTTTTTCTATATTTTATAATGGATTCAAAAAATAAAGGATCTGCTGAAATATTATTTTCATCAAAATAATCTAAAAGTATAATTTCATGTTTACCAAAATGTTCAGTTTTAAAATAATGATATTTTGGTTTGGGAACTAGAAGTTTTAATAACCAGAAAATTTCTTTTATAATTAAAATATTTATAATAAATATAAATAATAAAATAACTTTAATATATAGTAAATTATCTGTAAATAAGAATTTTACAATTATTAAATCTAAATATAAAAATATAATTACAAATAAAATTAGCATTAGATTAATTATTATTCGATGTTTTTGAGTTGGCACTATTCATAACCTCCAGAATTATTAATATAGTTTCTTAATTTTTTAGAATTTTTAACTTTCCAAATTCCACTTTTAATAATCATTGGAATGAAGGTTTTAATATATTTTTTAATATTAATCTGTGATTGTCTTTCTCCAGGAATATATATACTTCTTCTAGGTACGTCTGAAATTTGAAATCCATAAGCTGCAATTTTTATAATGAAATCAGAAGGATAACCATATCCCTTCCAAAAATAATTCCAATCAACACTATCAATAACTGTTTTAGTTATAGCTGTAAACCCATCTTGGGTATCAAATATTTTATAATTACCGGATCCAATTCTAGTTAACATTGATAACAAAATATTGCCTAAATATCTATTAACAGGCATTACTTCTTTTGCATCAACTAAAAAACGATTTCCTTTTGCATAATCTGTTCCATAGTTTATTATTGCATCTAATAAATATTTTATCTCAGTAAGGTCAAATTGATGATCTGCACCAGCAACAACTGTAATATCATTCATATCTTTCGAAGATGATAAATAACCTGTAATAATTGCATTTCCAGGACCAGTATTAATTTTGTGAGAAATTACTTTTATACGTGGGTCATTCTTTGCTGAATACGCTTCAACAACTTTAACAGTATCATCAGTACTACAATCATCAATAATATAAATACAATCTATATAATCTGGTATTCCTTTTAAGGTAGGGATTATTAATTTTTGCTCATTATAAGCTGGTGCAACAAATCCAACTCTTTTTCCCAAATACATTTTAATCTAAATTTTTATCCCTAATTTTCTAATTTAACTATAGCCATAGATACAAGTTTTATTATTTTAATTTAGAATTATATTTAGATATAAAGCATGTCTATAAATTAAAATTTCGAACCTCCATTGCTTGTAAATATAATTTGAAGTTATAACAGAGAAATGGTAGTAGTAGAGCTTTGGCTCTACTACTCTCCTTCCTTTCTGTGATTCTGATAGGCCTGAGTTTTACCAATCCAAATACATGTTCTACACTAGCCCTCCATTCAGATTTTACATTGTGTTTATACAATCCAGGATAATTTTTCAATGCACGCACAATTTTGTCTTGATAGTTATTAGTTCCATGATCTACAGAGTTTGATTTTGGAGGGATTACTGGTATTATTCCCCATTGTACTAGTAAACCTGTAATTCCCTCATCCCAATATGCACCATCCAAGTACATCCTTCTGATCCTTGATAATAATCGCTTTGGAAACTTTTTCCATAATTTCGAAAACACGATAGAATCATGATCAATACTTTTTGATCTAGTGATTGCAATTATTGCCCTTGAGGGCAATGAAATTGCAATATGAACCTTTCTAAATAATTTTGATGTTTTTTTCACCCTTGAATTTGCCCATTTGAGAAATCTCCAAACACTACCCCCATATATTGCTATCCCAGAGCTATCTATTGCAACATCAAACTTATCAAAACTAGTTTTATTAGTTACAACTGTTCCAAGTTGGATAATAAATCTCTCAATACTCTCTACTCTTACTTCAGTCCATTCTTGATAGAATTTTTGCCAAGATGGAATTTTAGTTAAATATCCTTCATCTATCAAAAATTCACAAGTTGATAGCATGGAGGGCACTTCTCTCCATGCTATATTCTCACTACGGCAGATTATTGCCAAAGCAATAATCACCCTGCGTGGACCTATTCTTTTGCGTCCAATTTTTGATATTTCCGTTTCAGGATACTTTCTCATAAGGAAATCTTGAAGTGATAAAAGAAATAATTTAAGTTTGTAAGGATTAATTTGTAAAATCATTCTGGCGAATGAAGTTAATCCTTACAATTCTTAATAATCTATCCCTCAGATTATAAATATAGCTCAAATGCGCAATTTTGTGATAAAATCACAAAACTGCATAAAATTGCTTAATTTTATCTTTAATTAATTTCTAGACATGCTTGATATAATAGAAATAGAATCTCAAACTTTTAGTTTCAATAAATTTTAGCTTTTTAGAGTGATATACAGAAGATGTCTTAATACATCACTAAATCAAGCCAATTTAATCATTTAAATTAAACCATCAATTTATTATTTATATAAAAGAAAGAATATTTTAACAAATTAACCCCTACAAACTTAAAATTTTTCTTTTAACACTTCAAGATTTGCTTATGCGAAAGTATCCTGAACCAAAAATTAACAAAATAGGTCGCAAAAGAGTAGGTCCACGATGGGTAATTATCGCAATTGTGATAATTTGCCGAAGTGAAAATATAGCTTGGAGGGATGTTCCCTCCATGCTATCACCATGTGAATTTTTGATAGATGAGGGATATTTGCTCAGAATTCCATCATGTGGTGTTTAAAAATTGTGAAACCCCATAATTTACTAAATTGCGCTTTCTAGGTTATTTTAATAGAGAATAATTGGATTTTTATAATATGGCTGAACTAATGGTTAAATGCTGAAAATAATCCAAATCAATCTAACCAAGTTGGATACCTCACTATCTTTAATGAAGGATTTGATTAAGCCTCGTTTTCCTGAAAAACCATTCCCTGAAAATCCACAGGGTGCCAAAAAATTATGGGATAGGTGGCTGATAGTTGCATTGGCTTTGATAAAACAATGTCTATCTTTCTCTTGGCGTGAATACACAGCCTTGATCAAGGAAAATGAATCCATTTTACAAGGATATGGTGCTTTAAAAGCACC
>JAJRQD010000243.1 GCA_024280435.1 archaeon
ATCAATCGTTCATATTCACTCATATCCTTAGAATTTTGACTATAGCTAGATGATAATTCACTGATCCCAGAATATCCAAAAGCAATCATATCAGTACCAGCTCTGGTTGTATACCCCATAAAATTCCTTCTCAATGTTTTGTTCTGAAAGCTATTCCAGAGATCATCTTTTTTCAGTGTAAAATGATCGAATCCAATCTGTTCGTAATCATTGTTAAGAAAGAATTTTCTTGCATCTAAAAATCTTTGTAATTTCTCTGATCCTGTACTAATAAGCTCTAATGGAATTCCTTTATGATGTCTGAATAGTTGTGGAAAATGTGCATATGAATATAATGCAACTCTATCAGGTCTGATATTCATCAATTGTTCCAATGTATCAGCAAAGCCTTTGGAAGTCTGATAGGGTAGTCCATATATCAGATCCACATTGATTGATTTTATACCTACATCTCTCATATAACTGATAGTATCAAAAGTTTCATTGTATGTCTGATGTCTATTTAATTTCTCCTGAACATTCGTATCAAAATCCTGTACCCCAAGACTCATTCTGTTGAATTTATGATTTGCCAGCACATCAATATGGTCATTTGTTGTGACTGAGGGATGTATCTCAATTGATCTCTCCGCATCCTTATGAAAACTAAAATTTTCCTCTATTGTATTGAGTAGACCATCTAGCTGTTCTGGTAAAAGATGGGTTGGTGTACCACCCCCAATATGTAATTGAATAGCATTGCGATTATCAATTATATCAGATACTTTTTCGATCTCTTTTTTAATATATTCAAGATATTTATCAGGTTTATTTGCATCCTGAGTTACTAGTACATTACATGCACAGAATAGACATCTTCTGATACAAAATGGGATATGGATGTATAGGCTTAAAGGATCTTTTTTCCATGAATTTGTTCTTAATTCCTCAAGATAATCTTCTGCTGTAAATTTATTTCTCCATTCTGGTACTGTTGGATAACTGGTATATCGTGGTACTCTGAAATCAAATCTCTCTATATCTTCAATTGATATATCTGGGAACTGGCTCATTGATTATGCCTCCTGAATGATTTAACTGTATTAACCATCATGGCAACATTCTCTATTTTGGAAGATTTGTTGATACCCGTAGATAAATTGAATATATACCTATAATGATCTAGTTTATCAATTTCTTGCAGTATTTTAGCAGTCTCTCTACTCACAATATCTGTATTTGTGAGGAGAATAGCAGGATCTAAATTTCCCTGTAGTAATTTATTCGGTGATATTTCATGTGCAGCAGTCAAAGAAAGTGTATTATCCACATTTATACCCGTAGGACCAGTTTCCAAAATATCTTGGAATAGATGGCTAGTTCCTCTGGCATAAAATATAGTTGGTATATCTGGAAAAGCATTGAATATTTTTGTTAAATATGGTTTTGCCCACATTCTGAACTGTGTAGGGGAGAGAAATCCAACCCAACTATCAAATATTTGCAAAAAATCAGCACCTGCTTCTACTTGTACTTGTAATTGATCTATTATTATTTCAGTGAGATTTGATAATAATTTTTCATAAGAAGCTGGTTTGCTGATTGCAAATGATTTTGTGATCAATGCGTCGCGAGTGGATTTTCCCTCTATCAAGTAACTTGCAAGGGTGAATGGAGCACCTGAAAATCCCACAATAGCCTTATATGCTAATTCTTTTCTTACCAGTTTGATTGCTTCTGATTGATAACTGAAGTTCTCCTTTGCAGTTGTGATAATCATGTTATCAACATCCTTTGCAGTTCTAATTGGTTTCTCTATGCTTGGACCAATACCAGGTTTTATCTCCAATCCCAACTTCATATCATAGATTGGGATCAATATATCTGAGAATATAACTGCTGCATCCAGATCGAATCTATCAATAGGCTGAATAGTGATATCTTTTGCAATCTCAGGATTCATACACCTTTCCTCAAAAGTTCTGTATTTCTTTTTTAATTCCATATATTCTGGTAAATATCTACCTGCTTGTCTCATGAACCAGATGGGTACCTGCTCAAAATATTCACCCTTAAATACGCCATTTATCAGTTGACGACCTGTAAGCCCATTCATAGACCCTCACCTGCTTTACTCATCTTATCAATAATATTGCTGATACTGTGTTCATTATGTGAAAGAGATAAGAAGGCCACTTCAAATGCACTTGGTGGTAGATATACTCCATTCTCCAGTGATAAGTTATGAAATTGATTATATTTTATAACTGCATTATCAGAGATCATGTTAGGTTGTGTAGGTTTAGCATCTTCCTCCATAATTATCCATATTATCGATCCCACTCTTCGAATACTCAATGGTTTGGAATTTTTATCAAATTCTTCAATCATCATATTCTCAAATAGTGCACCATTGTTCTCAAGTATCTCATAGGCATTCTTCTCAGATAATATTGATAATACTTCATTGCCAGCAGCCATTGCCAATGGATTGCCACTAAGAGTACCTGCCTGATATACAGGACCCAAAGGAGCAATTGTATCCATAAGCTCTTTTCTTCCACCATAAGCACCAACTGGTAACCCTCCTCCTATAATCTTACCAAAGGTAACTATATCAGGTTGTATATTATAGTAAGCTGCTGCACCACCAGATCCAATTCTGAAGCCAGTAATCACCTCATCCAGTATAAATAAAGCACCATTTTTCTTGGCAAGTGTTTGTATCAGATGCATAAATTCACTGGATTGAATTAGTAAGCCATTATTTGCAGGAATTCCTTCTATTATAATTGCAGCAATTCTGTCACCAAATATTTCAAATGCCTTTTTCAATGCCTCATGGTCCCCTAATTTAAGAATAATGGTATTTTTACTGGTATCTTCTGGTACACCTGCACTTGAGGACAATCCAAATGTTACAAGACCACTTCCGGATTTAACCAGCATAGAATCTGCATGTCCATGATAACAACCTGCAAATTTCAATATCAGATCTCTTGAAGTATAGCCCCTGGCCAGCCTGATTGCAGACATAACTGCCTCTGTACCACTATTTACAAATCTAATCCAATCAGTACTCGGATGTTGTTCTATAATTTTCTCTGCCAGTTCTACCTCATAAGTTGTGCATGTACCGAATGAGGTCCCATCTATTGCTACTTTTTGAATTGTGTCAACTATTCTCGGATGTGAATGGCCCAGTATTAATGGACCAAAAGACATGCACAGATCATAATATGTATTATCATCAATATCATTGAAAGTTACACCAGAGCTATTTTTAATATAGAGAGGTATTCCACCAGTGGCATTCATTGACCTGACTGGAGAACTTACTCCACCAGGCATTATTTTCTTTGCTCGATCAAAATATAATTCAGTATTTTCTAGTTTCATAATTATCACATTATCCAATTATTTTTTGCAACATCTTTTGCATGATATGAGATAATCATATCAGCACCTGCTCGTCGCATAGCAGTTAAATTTTCAATAACAATTTTTCTCTCATCAATTAAGCCATTATTTGCAGCAATTTTAACCATGGAGTACTCACCACTGACATTGTACACAAATAATGGAAGATCTGTCTGTTGTCTTGCTCTCTGTACAATATCAAGATAGGCAAGTGCAGGTTTTACCATCAGAGCATCGGCACCCTGTATCTCATCAGACTTCAGTTCATAAAGAGCCTGTCTATACCCACGATAATCCAGTTGATATTCAGTCCTATCTGCGAACATAGGTGCACTATTAGCAGCATCTCTGAAAGGTCCATAATAATTACTTGCAAATTTAGCGGAATAGCTGAGAATAGATGTGTTATGGAAACCATTATCATCTAATATCTTTCTGATGGAGATTACTCTTAAATCCATCATATTTGACGGAGCAACCCAATCAGCCCCTGCTTCTGCATATGTAAGTGCTGCCTTTGCTAAACTATCCAAAGATAAATCATTTTGAACATACCCATTATTGTCTAGAATACCACAATGTCCATGATCTGTGTATTCACATAGACAAACATCTGCAAAAAGTGTAACCTCTTTACCAAAGTTATTTTTCAATTCTGAAAGCGTATTTGGTACAGTACCAAGTTTATCCCATGCTCCTTCTCCTAGAAACGTTTTATTATTAGGTACTCCAAAAATCATGAAATTGGATATTCCAAGTTCAAGACAGTCAGATACCTCTTTCACAGCTATATCCATACTCATCTGATATATTCCAGGCATAGTTTTTATCTCTCGCTTCACATTACTACCCTCAACTATAAACAGACCAGAGATCAACTGATTTCTACGGATGTCAACCTCAGAAAGGCTATCACGTATATTTTTGCTTATTCTTAATCTTCTTGGTCTTCTCAATTTAAAAACCTCATCAATGCATCTCTTACTCCAACTGGAGTGGGATTATCCGCGATAATATGGTTCATTCTATTTGAAGAGAAATAGGTGGCTGTGGTATTACCAATGGCAATCCATAATTTGGGATAATCTTTACCAAATTTATTCACAATTAATTCAGCAGATCTTCTTGAATAGACAATGGTAATATCTGGCTTAAAAGGTGAGATCAGCTCTTTTGTTCTTGCTTCATATACTTCAAAAAATCTATATTCAGTTGAATTACTAATATGTTTTCCACCAAGATAAACTATCTCACCTGGGTATAAATCATGCATCTCAGCGAATGAAACTTTGAAATCATTCATATTCCCCTTTGCAACAAAATGTATGGGTAGATTATTCCTTCTAGCAACTCTAGCAGTAATCTGACCGATAGCTGCAACTCTGAATGAAGTTCTAGGATGATATTTACTCAGTAATTTGAGGAAAGGTACTGCTCTTTGAGATGATATTACAATCCATTCTGTATTGTACCATGCATCTAGTAGATCTGAATTGTTTAATTGTTCATAATTTGTGATATATTCCAATACAGGCATATTAGCAGTGATAAATCCTAAATTATCCAATAGTTCACTATATGCATTGCCTGATAATTCATCTCTGGCAAGTATTATTTTTCTGTATTCTAACTTACTTGAGCGGAATATTTTATCATTTGAGTCACTTAAATCAATTTTATTGCTTTCTAGTCTAGTTGATTTTCTGACCATTTCAATCAATTCTGCAAGATTTTTCCCAGATAACATATAGTATTTTAGTGGATTTGCAAAAGTACTGGACAGGGGAATTGATACGAATAATTGCCAAATATCATCACATTTGATTGCGGATATCCCAACAGCCACATCACAACCTTCCCCGATTGAAGCAAGTAGCATACGTTCTGCAACCACTGCTTCTTTGGATATATTATCACCAATGGACTTGAATTCTATAAATTCATCCTTTCGGGTTTGTACTGCAATCACACCCTGTCCAGCAGCACTAGGAAATCTATCCAGATCTAGTTTGATATGGACTATATTCTTAGATAATGGTATATCCATACGATCAAATACTGCTGTTGCAACTACTAAACCATCAATTACACCACTTTCTAATCTTGAAATTCTAGTATTGATATTTCCTCTGATATCAATAACTGTTAGTGAACGATCATAATTGATCAATTGAGATTGCCTTCTAGGACTGCCTGTTGCAATCCTAGTACCATGCATCAGCTTCAATGGACTAACTGATAAGATAAATTCTTTTTTTATCAATAAAGAATCTCCCACACTATGTCTTTTCATGTAGGCACGGATTGATAGACCATCATTATCGATAATTGGTAGATCCTTCAAACTGTGTACTGCTATATCAATTGTATTACTAAGTAATTCTTGCTCGATAGTACTTGTAAATACCCCTTGACCTCTGAATGCATGTAATTGTGATTTTTGATCTTTATCACCAATAGATGATATTGGTATTATCTCAACTTGGTAGTTGAAATCTTTCTCGATTTTATTCTTAACAAGTTCTGCCTGTTGAATAGCTAATTTACTCTTTCTTGAACCTAATCTCAATTTAATCATAATATTACCTCTTTAATTAAATTCTCCATATGTACTTGAGATACATGTAATAATTTTCTCACTAACAAATCATATTTTCTATCCTTGATCTCACAATCATCTATCAGTTCAGCTTTATTCTTTTCAGCCACCTGAAGCATATCCTCTCTTAATTCAACAATTATCTTAGATTTCAGTATTCTAGAGTGTTCATCAATAATTTTTCTTAATTCATTATTGATGATCTCATATATCTGATTTATGCTGTTATTCTCTTTTCTATTCAATCTTGATAATTCAAGTAAACTGTGAAGTGTTACCAAATGCAATTTTTCAGACAGATCATCATTGCAGTTTCTAGGCATTGACAGATCGAATATTAAATTACATGATAACTCCAGTTCATTATATAATAACAGACCCATTATTGCTTCTTTTGCATCTGTTGCAAATATTAAAATCTCATGATTTCTTAAATCGTTGTAATCATGGATCTCATAGGATTCTATCAGATTACCAACACGTGATGAATTTCTTGAGTATACAACTATTTCATTATTTATCTTTCTTATTGAATTAATTATATTCCTCCCCATTTTTCCAGTACCTATAATTCCGATAGAATTTGCAGATCTGATCTGATTATCAAAGTGATCAATTGCAATTGATATAGTTGATACTCTTCCCTGATTGAATAGTTCATTGTGTCTCACTCTTTTACCCAGTCGAATTATCTTTTGTAGTGTTATACTTAGCAGACTACTCATATACTCATGTGATTGTGAAAATGATACTTTGAATTGATGATGTATCTGATCCTCACCAATAGTTATAGAATCAAGTGATGCGATAACCTTTGCCAGATGTCGGAGTGCATTTATCCCCTGATACTTCTCAACATTCGGGCAATCCTCATATCCAACAAATTCAAGATACTCTCTCTCAAGATTTTCCAAGACAAGATTATCTGCTTTTCCAATAACTATGATTATTCTCTGACATGTGGACAGGTAAAAAACACCATTATAATTTATACTGAATTTCTCCAGCAATTCTTTTCTATCATTCTCAGATAATTGTAATTTTTCTAGACTTCTCAGAGATGAATTTCCTAATCTCCATGTAATAACACCCAGTGGAAACATTCTATTCAAGCTCCATCTTTTCTAGCAACCATGAGGAGAGTTGTGCAACATAGTCAGCATCTGCATTTGGTACATCAATTCTTGAGTACATTTTTATTCCATTTTCCTCAGCAATATGTCGATAGAGAATATCAATCTCGTATAATGTTTCTATATGATCTGATACAAAGCCAATTGGTACAATAATTACTGCTTCTGCACTCTCAGAAATCTCTTTAATTTTATCATCTGTATACGGTCTCAACCATTCAACAGGGCCTACTTTTGATTGAAAAGAGAGATGGCATGGTATATTATACCCTTGCTGGATCAATCTTCTCTCAATCTCATTCATAGATTCTGTCACCTGTTCGAGATATATATCTCCATTCTCAATATATTTCACAGGCAGGCCATGTGCTGAGAAAATAATCTGTATTGAAGTACTAATATCACTGATTTTTTCAATTTGTAATTTTATTTTATCTACCCACCAATTGAGGTAGAAATCCTCCATACCCCAACTATCTATAATTTTCAATTCGATATTATTCAAAGAGGATTGTTTATGGTATTTGATAAAATCATCCAGACTAGATTTACTAGTTGCAAATGAATAATATGGATATTGACTGAATAGAATTATCTCATAAATATCTTTAGTTTCAAGTGAATTTATCACTGATTGTGCACTAGGTTCTGTATACCTCATTACAGATGTTGACAATACTTTTATCCCTTTATTATAGAGAAAATCCTGGATTGAATTCGCCAGATTATCAGTAATTTTGACAATTGGGCTAGCTCCACCTATTTGTCGATATAATTCTATTGTTTTTTCAGATCTGGTTTTTGCAATTATCCATGCTAGTATTCTCTGAAAAGGGGATAAATATGCAGGAAGATTGATAATATTAGGATCTTTGAACAATTCATATAAAAATGGTCTGACAGCATCTAATGAAACAGGTCCCCCCATATTAAGTAACAGGATTGCTATTTCAGGAGTGGATTTGTACAATTTATTACTAGACATGAAATATACATATTGATTATATATCTATTTAATATAAGCTTATATACAATCATTTCCGGAATCATTGTAACAAAAATAGTTAATAATATTTTATTTTTTACCCAAATTCAAGTAACTCTTTTATATTAAAATTACTTAATATATTTGAATAACATGGGCGAGGTAGCAAATTTTA
>JAJRQD010000244.1 GCA_024280435.1 archaeon
ATATTGATGAATTAGTTTCAACCTAAGAATAGGAAATACAGTCAATGTGACAATCGTCGTTCGGTATGGATACCTACTGAGGACATCATGTTTCAACCTAAGAATAGGAAATACAGTCAATGTGACAAAACATGAACAAAGAAGAATTAATAAAAAAAATTAGTTTCAACCTAAGAATAGGAAATACAGTCAATGTGACATCTCTACCTGCTCGTACAGCTGACCCCGTTCAGAAGTTTCAACCTAAGAATAGGAAATACAGTCAATGTGACACACAATACTACCATTAGATACTTTTGACTTATGGAGTTTCAACCTAAGAATAGGAAATACAGTCAATGTGACTTCCACCTCCTAGAGGTAACATCATCAGATAATAAAAATGTTTCAACCTAAGAATAGGAAATACAGTCAATGTGACCCCCACGCAGATAATAGAGGTATTACCACGGTTAAACGTTTCAACCTAAGAATAGGAAATACAGTCAATGTGACTATAATTTTCTCCTGACAATAATCTGCACCAACCAAGTTTCAACCTAAGAATAGGAAATACAGTCAATGTGACGCTGAAAGAAATGAGCATCCTCGTTATCAGTTTTTAGTGTTTCAACCTAAGAATAGGAAATACAGTCAATGTGACAATTGATGCAAGTGATGTAGATATGGATTTACCTTCGATGTTTCAACCTAAGAATAGGAAATACAGTCAATGTGACTGGATATATTTTACCATACTCAGCCCTCCTAATAAGTGTTTTTAGAATCACTCGGTGCAAAAAACACGATTATAAAATGATTGCACAATCTTCCAGATCTCAGAATATTGCTAGTAGTTCAAAAACTGCAACCAAAACCTATGGGATCTGAAGGAATTACAAATTTACAACTGGCTCAATCATCAATGCCTGAGTACACTAAAAAAAAATTTACTTTTACATTTATCTAGTTAATTCGTGTCAGCATAAACTAGTTGATTAATTAAGAGAATGTCCAGAAACCTGAAATTTGGCTAGTAAATTTTCGAAAAAATAAAACAGGCTAAAAAATTGATTTAACATGATCTCAGGCAATTATCCAATTTATCAGATGCACAATCGTTGAAGATACAAATTAAAAATTTACCTAGAGGAATTCTTATTTGATTTTTGTCGGCATAAACTAGTTAATCAAATTAATTATTGATATAATTGGATAAATATATAATAAATTCATAATTATAATCATTTATTCAAAGCGATTCGTTTGTTGAATGAATTTTAAATATTATGCAATAAAAATTATTCTTACTGCAATAATCAAATTTACACTAATAAAAGCATTATGATAAATATTATTGCAATTCTAAAATTAGGAAAAAAATTGTTGAATGAATTTTAAATAATATGCAATAAAAATTATTCTTACTGCATTAATCAAATTTACAATAATAAAAGCATCATGATGAACATTATACCAATTCTAAAATTAGGAAAAAAATTGTTGAATGAATTTTAAATAATATACAATATAATTTATTCTTACTGCAATAATCAAATTTACACTAATAAAAGCATAATGTCAGAAATTACAGCAATTCTAAAATTAGGAAAAAAATTGTTGAATGAAATTTACAATATTAATTTAATATTTTATTCTTTGTGCAAAATACATAATTTGATGAATTAAATCTTAAAATCCACAAATTCAGCCAAAGTAAATTCGTTAAAATAATTGTTGAATGAAATTTACAATATCACCATATTATTTTATTCTTACTGCATTAATCAAATTTACATCAATCAAACCATAAGGATAAAAATTACAACAATTCTAAAATTTAGGAAAAAAATTGTTGAATGAATTTTAAATAATACACAATAAAAATAATTTTAAATGTAAATTATTTGTTATATCTATAAAAGATAACTGGATATCAATTTTCCATAAGTGCATTGTAGAATATTCATTGTTTTACTTGTAAACTTAATTTTCAATAATTATTTATATCAATCAATTCAATTAATAAACTAATAATCAACTACTCCCTGTTTCAAGTAAATCATTTCAGAACCTCATCTAGGGTCTTTTTCCACGGATTGATAAAAATTATGGATAAAAATCAAAATATAAAATTAATTATTTACGAATGCTCCGTCCTGTAGTTCAAATACTCTATCAAATCTAGATCTGTGCTGTGGATTATGTGATACCATTATCACACAGGTATTCTTAGTCTTAACAACATCTTGAATAGTTTCCATAACAATCTTTGCAGATTTCATATCAATATTTCCAGTTGGCTCATCTGCAAGTAATATTTTTGGTCCTGTGATCAAAGCTCTTGCAATACCAAGTCTTTGCTGCTGACCTCCTGATAACTCACTTGGTAGATGATCTTTTTTATCCAGTAATCCAAATTCATCCAATAATTTCTCTGCTCTCTCAATTCTTTCTTTCTCAGCTATTTTGAGAAATATCAGTGGTAGGGTAACATTCTCAAGTGCTGTCAGAGAACCTATCAGTAGATGTTCCTGAAATACCATACCTACATTTTTCAATCTGAATTCTCTAAGCTCTTTTGTACTGAGATCCGTGATATTAACTCCATCTATCATTATCCGACCTTTTGTTGGCTTGATCAGCCCAGATATGGTATTAATCAGTGTGGTTTTTCCAGAACCACTAGGACCGATTAATCCTATGAATTCACTGGAATTAACCTCTAAATTAATATCCTTCAGAGCATGTACCTCAAATGATTTCATGTCAAAAGTTTTATCAAGATTTTTTACTGAAATCATACTCATTTACTTACCTCCTTCAGAAATATGATTATCTCATCTGTTTCTGCTTCATATTTTACTCTGTATGAATTAGATTTGAGCTTACTTTTCAATTCATTATCAAACAGAATTCTGTTCTGATTATCTATCTGTGCAAATAGTTTACTCTCATCATAGCTAGATATTTTAATCTTATCATTATCATATGAGTAGCTTACAATGCCATCTGAGATCTGGATCTCAACCAGTATCTCCTGTGGAATTGTTATCCGGGATAATTTATCCACAACTATCTGATAGTCACCAGTACTTGCATGAATATTCTCAAAGCTATTCAGGTTGGATTGTTCTGTCAATTTACCATCATACAAACTGAAATAACGATTGGCATATTTTGCAACTGAAGCATTGTGTGTTACCAAAAAGAATACTATCTTCTCTCTCTGATGTACCTCTCTGAATATTTCCATAACCATCTTAACATTCTCATGGTCCAGTTCACCCGTTGGCTCATCTGCCAGGATGATCATAGGTTTGTAGGCGATTGCAGTGGCAAGTGCAACTCGTTGTTTCTCACCTCCAGATAGTTCACTCGGTTTGTGATGCAATCTATCGGCAAGTCCTATTCTTTCAAGAATATTTGTGGCAATCTCTTTTGAATCTCCATTTGAAAGGAATTTCAGTGGTAGTTCCACATTCTCAAGTGCTGTTAGATGATACAGTAAATTATCAGATTGGAATATTATACCAATTTTATTATGTCTGAACTCATCTAGTTGTGATTCATCCATCTTGGATAGATTTCTATCTCCATCTGGCATGTGAAATATCACATCTCCAGCACTTGATTTATCAAGTCCTCCAAGAATATTGAGTAGTGTGGATTTTCCAGAACCGGATGGTCCCATCACAGCTAGAAAATCATCTTCCAGTATCTCAAGATCAATGTCTTTCAGAGCAACAGTCTCAATACTGTGTTCATCACTACCTGATTTGTAGATTTTATACAGGTTTTTTAGTGTAATCAATTTATTCATTTTTATATCGCCCTCAGTATATTTGCAGGATCCAGTTTGGATAACTTGGAACTTGTAATTATTATTGCGGAAATCACTCCTATAAGTTCTAATCCAATAATAATTAATGATGTTGTCTTTGGAATGGTGATACTGAATATCTCAAGTATCAATAGATCTGATAGAAAGCCAAGATACATGAATGACATCAGAAATGATAGCAGAATACCAACAATCATCGAGAATATAACAACTGCTGTTATCTCCCCAAATAATATTTTCCTGATATCTTTGACTGGTGCACCAATTGCGAAATAAGTTCCGAATTCTCTCTTTCTCTCCAGAATAGAGCTTGATAGAAATATCTGCATTCCTAGGAAAGTAATAGTTAGTATCAGTATAAATTCCATGGTGGTCAATCCCAGTAGTGAATCAATTGTTAGCTGGTAATTCTCCATCTCACTGATCATATCGGAAATAATCAGATCATCACTCTCTGGATATTCAGTAGCATACCATGATTGTATATCAGCAGTTAATTTCACAGTATCCACACCTTCTACCACATTGATATATGTCAGAGATGCATTTGTATTTTGAAGAAGTGTTACATTGACTCCAGGATTGAGTAGATAATCCATATTCATCACAATGTATGATACTGTACCCTCAAGTCTTCCAGTTACATCTGAGATAGATGGGAAGTACTCAGCTACATCACCGATTTTTACTGTCAGTGTTTCCTCTCCAACTGTGAATGGTACTTCATCTCCCAGTACAAAGCTGGTTGTACTCTCCTGACCCCTTCTACCCTCTGTAGTCTCTTGTGGATTGAGCAAAGATGCTGAGAATATCACATTATCTGCAATACCTTCATCATTTGTGTATAGTAGACTATTCTTGGCACTATCAGCTGATTGTGAGCTAAAGAAGTAATCCTCAAGATATAACACATCAAAGAATGTATTTGGATCAACACCTATTACTGATACACCAGTTCTACCAAATCTGACTGAAGATGTATACACATCCGTTGTAAGCTCAATACTTTCTCCAAATTGGGACAATAACTGTGAATTGAACTCAGTGGTGTTATAGTCA
>JAJRQD010000245.1 GCA_024280435.1 archaeon
AAGTAACCTGGCTTGGACATGCATGTGTTCAGCTAGAATATGAAGACAAAGTCGTTTTGATTGATCCATGGATAAGCAACCCTAAATTTCCAGGAGAAGAATTCAAACCAAAGAAAATCGATCTGATGCTGATAACTCATGAGTGAATATATTTATATTATTACCACCATATTCTTTATAATAATTTTATTTTCCAGATATAACCAAATTACCACCTTTCGTTTATTAAAGCCTATTCATAATCTTCAGAAAATATCCTATACAGGCTTTCTTCAAAATGTTGTGTGAATTCAGAATTATTAAAAACTATTAATTCAGGATCAAGTCCTTTCCAAAATATCTTGTCAGGTGAAAGTAATTTAATAATTGAAGGATTTGCTGTTGCTACTATAAGAATTATATTTCTATTTTTTACCACTTTCTTGATATTCTTAATAATTATAGATGTTGTTAAAGGATCAATACCTGTACAAAATTCGTCGATTATCCAGATTTTTTTATCTGAAATAAAAAGGTGACCAAGTTTTATACGAAATTTTTGTCCTTCTGATAATTTACTATATGGTTTTACATATGTTAATGCATCAAATAAACCAATGTTATTCAAGACATTAATGATTTCAGTTGTTTCACCTTTGAGATCATCAATTATTGAATTATCAGATAATTTAATATCTCTTATATCTAATATTTGATCATTATCGCACTGTATATTACCTGAATAGGAATTAACTTTTCCTGCAATTAAATTAAGAATGCTTGTTTTTCCACCTCCAGAAGGACCACAAATTCCTACAATTTCACCAGAAGATATCTCATAAGTAAAATCTTTAAGTATTTCATGATCATGCTCTTTCCCAGGATCTCCAAAAATTTCATGTATCATCTTTACTCTTTCAGTCAATACATAATTTCTTTTATAAGAAAAACTCAAATTATTCATTCTTATTTTTAATTGCTTCATATTTAAAATATTATTAGTTTTATTTATAAACTTATTATGATTATCACCCCTCTTGAATTGATTAATATATTTGATACTATATTCATCTAATCCACCAACGTAGACACCTTTTGGTAATCTTACCAAATCTTTATAAAAATTATAATTATCTCTATAATATAAATCAGAATCAACATCTTCTAATAATTTCAACCCTTCTTCAACTGTAAACCCAAATTTTTCACATTTATCTCGAAATTTGTTTAAGTAATTATTTTGCATTGCTTTAATACCACTCGGAATATGAGGTTTTCCGTTCAATAGATATTTTACATCTTGATAAACCCTATTAATATTACCTAATGTATTTCCAGCATATTTTAATCCAGATTTACAAGGGAATGGAGAAAAGAGTAATAGTGCAGCAGTTATCTCAATAAATACTGGTTTTTTCCCTGCTAGATGCCAACGTGATTTACAATATTTTTTAGCAGAGCTTATTAAAATAGAACTTAAACCTGCACTCCTATATTCTGGATGAATTAATATTCTTGAAATTGAAACGATTCGATTAATATTATTTTTAATAGCATCCATATCCCATTTATCCCAATTAATATCCAACAGTGGATGGGTGAATGGTCTATTTAATATTTCATGTCTAGCTTTATTCATCAATGGTGGCAAAGAGATCGTTATATAACCAATATACACATTTTTCCCAAATTCTTTTATGGATGCAATTAGTGTAACTTCTCTAGGAAAACCGCTAACTGGTAAATAATGATATTTTTGTAGATCTAAGTATTTATTCCATTCCACTTCCGAGTCAATTTCTCTAATATGTATTTTTAATCTAATTGAATTTATTTTTTTTGTTCTCTTTGATAAAAATTTTGGTTTTATCTGGAATTTGTCTTTATCCCCTAATATATACAATTTACCTTTGAGCTCTTCTATTGAATCCCCTTTGGAAATTAATGCATTTCTATGTATTGTTAATGGTTTTCGATCATAGAAAAATATTTTTTTGTTCCAAGGGTTGATGTCGGTTATTATCTTACTAACAGTAAATATCTTGGACAGTCCTTTATTTTTTTCCATAATTTCATGTTCTATCATTTTCATATAATAATTACCTCATTAAACTGAAATATTGACTTCTGATTTGAGCTAATACTTTCTCAATTGTAAATTTATTATTCTTAATAATTTTTGAAGAATAATCAGGATATTTAATAATTAATTGTGTAGGTTTAATAAATTTAATTAAATAATGATTTGTTATTGTAAGAATTATTGTTTTACCAGTTTGAGATATGATTTTCTGAAATTTATTTGTAATTAAGAATAAAGAAAGAGGATCTAATCCAAAACCAAAATTATCTATCAGTATTAAATTATTATTACTCAATAATAGTTTTGCTAATTTAGCTCTGTATTTCAATCCAGTTGATAATTGTGAATATGGTTTGTCAAAGTTTATCGGATCTAATAAGCCGACTGTTGAAAATATTTGCAAAACTAAGTGTATTGGATTCTTGAATTCATCTATAAGAGGTCTATCTCCAAAACTAATTTTGTTAAAATTAAGAATACTAATTTCTTTTGTATATTTCAATTGTTCTTCTATATTTTTTAGTTGAATTGATTTCCCACTATTTGATAGACCATAAATAACAATTAATTGCTTCTCCTTAATAATTAATTTTTCTTGATCTTTATTTTTCAAATTCAGTAAAATAGAAATATTGAAATTTTGTATTTTAGTATTATTTTCATTCGAAAGTGAAAAATTTATTGATTTAGAATTATTAAGAATATAATCTTGAGAATATGTATCAAGGCCAATCATGTAGACTGGTTTTGGAACTCTTACAATTCCTTTATACAAATAATGAAGTTTTCCATAATAATTAACTATATTTACATCCTTATAGAATTCTAGTCCTTCGTGAATATCGAGATTTAAATTATCACATTTTTGTAAGAATTTGGTTACATAAGAAGATTGCATGGCACTAACACCAGACGGAAGAGAACTCAAATCTTTTTTAATATTGTATTTTAAGTCACTATATATTCTTTTCAAATTTCCTTGTGTTGTACCAATATATATCATGTTAGCAGAGAGAGGAAATTGATTATATTTAAGCATCAATGCTGTTATTTCTAAAAATATTGGTTTTTTCCCTTTCACATGCCATCTCTTTGAACAATATTCGATACCAGCAGATAGTAATACTTTTGTGATACCCATTCCGCGAAATTCTGGATGTATCAATAATCTAGAAATATTACATATTCTGTTAACATATTTTTTCATTGTTTTGGCACCCCATGTATCCCATTTGACATTATTATTGTTATAAGAATTATTTAATAAATTATGTCTTGCCTTATTCATTAAACTAGCTATCGTCAAAGAAATGTACCCAATAAAAAAAGTTGAACCGAAGATTTCAATAGATGCAATTAGAATTATTTCCCTTGGAAAACCCCTTTCTGATAAATAATGGAACTTTCTAAGATTATTATATCCTTTCAATTGAAATTCAGTGGAGATTTCTTCTGCTTTTACTTTGATTTCATGATTACCTATCTTTATATTAGTGTTATATTGATATTTTGGTAAAACAGTAAATTCATTATTTGGATATAGGCATGTAATAGATGACCCATCATTAGAAATTAAAACTTTGTCTCCCTTTTTAATTAATGATTTTTGAGGTACTATCAGTTCAAGCTCCCCAATTTTTATTTTTTTCTCCCAAGGTTTCGTTTTATCCTTTATTACTGAGTTTACAACATTATCAACGTTATCATCATTTTCTTTTAACATCAAATCACCTGGCTTTTATATAAAAGTAGTATAAATAAAATTTCCTTAAGATAATTGCATCTTTGTTTAATTATAAAAATTCAGAAGAAAATTTCTTCTTCTTCTTTACATTATGTATATATATTTTTGATATTATTCCATACTGATTCCAGAAATTGTTGGTGGAACCAGACCAATTATCCAGAAGTAGAATTTACATGATCTATAGAAATCCCATGTATTTTGGAGTATTTCTAACAGCTCTTGGAAATGCGATCTTCCTTGAAAGTATAATATCTATCTATTATCTTGGCTTTTACTTTTTGGCTAATTACTCATTTGATAGTTGTATTTATCGAAGAACTTCATCTGAAAGAAAAATGACTATACACTAGAATTTTCAATCACAAAAGCGAAAAGGAATTAGTAATTATATACAATGTTTTCTTAGAAAACTCTTATTCATTAATAATTAGTTGTCCATGTACGAAATTTATTTGGTGAGGTTGTAATCCCTTTAGGTTTTTGCTCCTTGATATAGTGAATAATCTCATTTCAGCACATATTTCAACAATATATTCCTCTAAATCACTAGAATTTGATTTCAACTGGTGAAGTACACCATTAATAATATAATCACCAATTAAGTCTCGTGCGAGCTTTCCAGTTTGCCTGTGAATTGTGCGTAATTTTTTAATCGCTATCCACATTTTTTCTAAATCCTCAAATTCATCATCAAGAGCTTTTTCGATGATTTCTGCAAGTAATAAGAAATGTTTCTTATCTTTAGGTGCAAGAGTTGAACCGTTAAGCCAGTTAATAATGGTTGATACTGAAACGGACACTTTGGTATTTTTTTTAATATATATTGCTAAATCCTTTATTGATTCAGTTTCATTTGTAAAATCCTCCATTTTTTCTCTCCAAACTGCAATAAGTCCAAGCACTCCTGAACTCTCATTAGAGTCATCCATTTTCTCAAAGATATTTTCCACAAAGCTTTTGCTGATAGAATTATCAAAACTTGTTAATAAGGGGTTTTCCGAAGTGATTACCTCTCTAAATTGCTTGGTAACAATATTACCCTTTTCCCAGATATTAACATAAGAGGTCGATTTTAGATAAATAGCGAAAGAATCTGAATTGAACTGATCTTGAACTTGAATAAGATATTCTTGGATAGGATGTGAACCGATACTTTGATTACTAACCTCGCTGAGATCATTTGTATTTACTAAATTATTATTTGTAAGACTGGAGTACAGTTTATCAAAATCCACATTATAACTCACAGGTATATTTTTTATCTTCTTTCTAACTTTTCTGTCCTTAGGTAATAATAAAATATTTTCAAGAGTAGTGTGAATTGGTAATTTTTCGATTTGTTTTACTAAATAAGGACTTAGGCTACATTGCATTAAATGTTTTAATTCTGTAATAGTCTCATCAATAAGTGATTTGAAAGGGATATTATTATCAATAATTACTTTAATCTTATCGGATTTAAATATACATAATTTTTCCAAATATCTCCTTAACTGTGCCTTTGAATGTATAAAATCCAATAAGAATACATTAGAATTTGGAAATTCCTCGATATTGCTATAGTTTGTGAAATACTTTATATTGGACTCTTTGGGTAAAAATTCCTTGACAACTCTATAATAACCTAACGGAACATGTAAAACGTCACTGCTATATATTTCAGATAATTGATATAAATTTTTTAATATATGTTTTCCATTCTTTTTCCAAGAAATTGCATGATATGCTTCTTCATCATCAATTAGTTCTTGAGTAGTATCTAATACTCTTTTTGAAATACCAAAGTGTTCTAATAGCCCAATTTTATAAAATTTTGAGAAGTATTCCAGATGATATTTTAACTGATATGAGACATCGTTATTCAAGTCAAGGATAGATTTATCAAATTCCATATCGATATTCTGAGGGAATCTCTCCACTTTATTGATTTCTATTGGACAGAAATCAAAAATACTCTTGGGTTTATCATTGTTATCAAAAATAATGAAATTCCATTCATCTGAATCAACGTAATTTTTATAGTTGAGATAATGCTTTAATGTTGATACAATTAGAATTGGGATCTTAGAATTCTTGATAATTTCCATTATTTTCGCATTAGGAAATTCAGGCAAACATGTGTCTGAAATAATCCAACAAAAACTGTCTTCCCATGGTCCTTTCTCCCAATCAAGTTTTCTAAGCGATGAAACAAGAATTCCTTTATTAACATTATTTTGGTGGAGATTTTTCAATTTCTGCCTCATTGCATGTTTTGCTCCTTTAAATGTACGGATAAGAGGAATAATTTCACCACTTGAGGAGAAGACTGATGGAGCCCAAAATTCATGAACAGGAGATCCATCTCCAAATCTAAATCGTCGAATATGGAATTTTCCAGTTTTTGACTGTAATATTATATGTTTCTTCCCATTTATTATCAACATTCCGGCAAATAAAGTTGAGAAGAGATCTGGATCAGAATGAATTAACCAAATTGGTTTATTATCCTTTAATAATACTGATTGGAGCACTAGATCGAATAATTGTGAATCTTCAAATTTTATAGGTTCTCGATATTTCTTTTCATTCTCATATTGCCAATGGGGTAAAGTCAAATTGATTCAACCTCCACTTTAGAATAATGATTTTCAGATTTCATTAAATCGATATAATCCCGTAATATTTTAACCTTATATCCACTTATTTCCAATCCTAATTCAAAATTACCAGATAATGCGTATTCAGTTAAATTAGCAGATGTAATCAATGAACGTAAACCATCCACCACAATAAATTTAGCGTGGGATAAATAGTTGTTCTGGCAGGGTAAATATTTGAAATAAATAACATTATTTTTAGTTTCAATTGCGGTTTTAAATGCTTTAAGAAATGATAAATCACCATACACCATAACTTTAACGTTCTTCCTAATTTTTTCCTTTAATAATGGTATTATCTCTTTTTTACGGTCATAGAGTAAATAACCAAAAATAATAATCTCCTCTTCTGCTGATTTAATTAATTTTTTCAAAGATACACCTGTTTGAAGCCAGTCACGATTCATTTTCGACGGGTCAGATAAAGAAATTACAAAATTAATTGTTGTCTCCATTTTTTTGTAATATTTGAATGATTCAATAATGCCAAGTACCATAATTGCATTGCTTCTTTTTGAATTAATTCCATCAATTTCAAATTCCAAAGATTCCCTAATTATTAATCTGAGACCATTTAGATCAATATCATTATCACCGTCGATTTTTGATTTGACAAATCTATTAAATAGAGAAAATTCAACCTTAGTCATCATTTCCAATGAATTTACAATTGAATCTACAGAAACACTTCCAATCATCAAAATACCAACCTAAATATTCAAGAAATTTAATAATCCTATACTTGGATCATCTATAGTTCCTGTAAGAAGCACCCTATCAAGAAGTGAATTTCTTAGCGAACAGGAGGTTTCTGATACAAGCAAACATGCATGACAGGCTGATAAATTGATCCCTCCCGTGCTAATCATGTCTTGTCTTGAACAAAGGGGATCTGATGAACACCACTTTGCATCTTTTTGTACTCCTTTTATTAATGGATAGAGAATATCCCAACGTCCTTGATTAACTAATCCTCCCAATGTCCCTCCAGCATCACTAGAGGAGGTATAAATCATAATCCCAGTGATGAGTTTACCATCAAATTCATTCTGGTAAATCTTTTCCCTTAAAGATGCAGAACTATATCCTGATTTTAGAACTAAGCGATTCATAATCATATGCGAAAAAGTATGAGCCACTATCAATTGAGCATTAATTTCCATTTCATCAGAAATAGAATTAAGATTTGAAGCAATTTTCTGCTTCAATAGATTAACTCTTTCTTCAATTTCATCAAGTTCACTCCATTCTTGTAGTTTTATGGAGTTAAATTCAATATAGATTCCTTCACCCCGTACTTCAATACAAGGTAGCCAGTTTGCATATTCCTCCTCATCTCCTTCTGTATAATTATGAAAAGCCACACTTGGATGTACTTTTATCCCCATTTGACCAAACTGATCACGAAATCCTGTTTCTGAACTTAGATTAAATTTCTTTCCTAGAGGTATAGCATTAAGTCTGGTAAACCCGTAAAGAACTGAAACTTCTCGAAGTCTATGAATCTGAGTAACTCTAGTAATCAAATCATTTTTTGATGGTGAAACTGATTCTACATGGAATTCTTTATTATAGAAAGGCTTTTTGTGAACTTTTCTAATTTCTCGATGTTCTTGTAGATCTAGTTCATCAAGATTCAATCCTTTTTCAAATTCTAATTTAGCATACACATCATCTATTATAGCTTGTTTATTATCAGATGAATAACCCTCACTATCAATTAACTGTTTGATAGTAAGATCAAGTACAGCTTGAAGACCTGTTGTATTATACAATGTATGGAATGTCATCCAATGCTTATTAATAAATCTATTCCAGTCTGAGGTAAATGGGGGTACTGCAATTGAAGAGAATACAACTGGAAAATAGAGATCTGTTCTTCCTCTCTGTGCTGGAATAAATGGATTGTTACAGGTTTCATTAGTCTGAAAGTTCAATCCAAGCCAAGGTCTCCTACCTTTACATCTAAAAAGAAGCCCAAAATTCTCATCAAGTGCAAGGTTTCTAAAATGGGTTTCATCAGTTGATTTGTCAAGATTCCTATACATACCACATGAACAACTGACTTTTATTTCAGAAAGACGTCCAGATCTATTTTTTGCGTTGAATGTTAGATCTCCATTACAGTTAACACCCATATGAACCCATGCTCTCCATGGAAAATCATCAAGATGGCCATCTTCACATGTAACAATCAACCTTGAAGGAATTAGCTCTCTTTTACAGGTTGAGCATTTGTAAGTATTTCTATTCTTTGCAACATCAGAAACCAAGGCCTCCATATCATCCAATCTTTTACACTTTCCTGGACAAGATCCCCACCTTGGAAATTTATATGCAGTAATAACTCCAGGAGTGAATAGAGATGGTGCAGTTGGTAATTGCAGAAAGTAATCTGTCTTAAATAACTTTTGTAATTTGATTTCTAATACTTTGGCCTCTTCTAATCGTTCAATAAGATTATTAGATTTACTGTTCTTCATCCACTCATCAGCCAAACCATGTACCAATGTTTTTCCCTTTAATTCTAGGAGAGCACCTGGTCCAAAAGGTCTTATTGCCTGAGATCTATTTAATAATGGTCTTTTACCCATAATTTTCACCTTATTTTTATGTAACCATGGCCTTCTACATCACGTAACGACCATTGAGTTGGAAAACTTAGTTCTCCATGTTTTTTCGAGCCTGCTACATACATTAGACTCATTTTATCTTCAGATAGAGTTTCATATACCAGACTACCTTTCATATCCCCAGCAAACTGGTGCCATGAGGTAATTACTCTTTCAAATTCAGATATTAAAGTTTCCTCCATCCTAGGATTTATTTCTCTACATTTAGCAAGCAAAAATTTCTTTATTTCTTCTAATTCTTCCATTATTTCAGGTTGATTAGGATCATTTAATTTAAATTTACCAGCATCACTTTTTTTCGTCAATGAAGGTATTTTAAATCTCATTACGCCAATTATTATCGCATGAATCCATTTTTCAATCGCTCTTGAAGCAAAAGGAGTAACAGATACTGTTTCAACATAATTATAGATTGACTCATGATAAGGTCTGAAATGCTCATAATGAGAACGATCTCTTGGTCGGGTCCAACTGTAAAGCTGTGTAACCAATCCTCCAGACTTACCTCTACCCACTCTTGAAGTTGCTTGTATATATTCTGAGGTCCGTTTTGGCTGACCAGCCACCAACATAGAACCCAGTCGGGTAATATCTATACCAACTTGAATCATATTTGATGCTACAATAACACTGTGTGCCTTAACAAACTTCCCTTTTTTGGGTGTTTCATAAGGAATTTCTGCCCTAGCGATTTCTTTTGGTAGGTCGAATGCATCTTGATCACCAGTAAATCTCAATACATCTGATGTACCGACTAATCGGTATATATCCGGTTCATCAATTTTTTTGAAGAATCTCTGAAAGAGAGTATAAATTCTATCCATATCAGTATCATTTATTCTTCTTTGAGCCACTCCTAATTCACGAATACTATTGAAGTAAGATAATACTGTCCAAAATGGATCTTTTTCATTTTCTTGTAACAGATTAAAACTTGAGACCTGAAGATTGGACATTAATCTGATCCACATCTTTAATTGGGAATGTCCTATAGGATGAACTCCAATATATAGTCTACCTAATTCATTATTTTTTGGAATCGTTTTGGAGAAATAATTGTCTTTGTAAGATAGGCCCATGGGTGTAAAAATTGAATAATTACGATTGTAAATTCCTCGAATTTGTGATTCAGCATCCTTTGCGGTCGCAGTCGAGGCAATTATCTTAGGTAAAGGGATATAATCCGTATCAATGTAAGAGGGTGATTTCTGTTGCATTAGATAGAGAATCATCATTTCATAAGCAGACACTAAAGACCCCAATGGACCTTCAATAAGATGTAATTCATCTTGAATTATTAAATCAGGCTGATCAACTTCTAATGGTAATTGCTTGATAGATGTTGATAAACCAAGTAAAGTAGATGTTTGTGGTCTCCATGGTATGGCAGCAAATTTATCCACAGTTGCAATTATTAAGGATGGAGGAAGATCATATATATCTTCATCAACCATTTTTATTGGGATAGGAAAAGAATTATTATTGAATTTACAATTTTTATTAACACATTTAATTATTAATTGTGTATCCTGATTTGGCATGAAATATGCTTCTTCAGTTAATTTTGTGTGACACCATTCACATTTAATAAATTGCTTTATTGAACCATTTTTATTGAATTTTACATTGAAATCTTTTTGCAATTGAGTTACTTGATTAAAAGCTTCAAATCTACTGTTTGGTGTGACATCTCCCCCGACCCAAAGACCAATACTAAAAGGATATTTACCCAATCTTTTGGGATCTTCAGAGCGAATAATCTCTAATGCCATTATTAGTCTAGTAGCTCGTTGAAATTGCTGAATAGTAAGTAAACGCAAGGTATACCTCATTAATACACCCATACCCGCACCAAAATCTGGATTTTTTGGATTCCGCAATCTTCTGTAAAAGAGAATAAAACTGGCTATACCAAAATAAGCCTCTGTTTTACCACCACCAGTTGGGAACCATAGTAGGTCTACAATTTTCCTATTTTTATCAAATGGATCAATAATATTAGTGATATTTTGTAGTAGAAAACCTATTTGGAATGGCCTCCAACTCCATTTGGAATAAAAATCATCATCAGTAATATTTTCCTTCGAAGATTGTTTCGCAGAATCACGCATAGCTCTGTTAGTAAGAATAAACGCATCTAAGGCAAGAGGGTTCGATTTAAGGGTTTGTAGTCCTTCATTCATCCTATTTTTAGAGTTTTCTGCATTTTTTAAATTTTTAATAGCTATTTTTTTCAAGTTATCAGGTATTATTATTTTCTCGTCAATATTATAAATATTTCTGGTTTCATATCCATTGTCTATATCTATTTTTTTACTATCTATCCATGAGGAATATCCTGAAATAAAATTCTCTATATTCTCAAATATTGTTTCAGGATTATTCTTATTTCTCACAAAAAAGTCCATTGTTAAATCAATATTAATGCTAGAATCAATTGAATGGCCAGTTCTTTCTATTTCATAGGTTGGTAGAAATTCTGTCCAAATAGATTTTACTGATTTGATGCCATCGATAAATTCTTCCTCCCAATCTATAGCTACTCCATGCCCAATACCAATATTCAAATTTTCCCGATAAATTAAGCTAAATGTATCCAAAGTGTGGTCAGAATTAATTATTGCTATTTCTACATCCTTTAGATTAATCTTAATTTTAGGTTGGAAAATACAAGATTCAGTTTTATTATTAGAATCTTTAATTTGATTGTAAAGCACAGTTGTAATTGTTATTATATCACCTAAAATTTCAGTTCTAATAACAATTTCGCCTCTAGATTCAAAAACACTAAATAACTGAATTGAATTTGCTTTCAAATTTTTGAGTGTCAAATTTAAAGTATCTTCCATGGGAATTCTTTCCCAAAATTCATTATAAAGTTCTCTTTGTTTATCAGTTTCAGATTCTTCATCCTCCAAATTGTTTGAAGAAGAGTTCTCACTACCCTTGTTCAATTTTTCGATTTCTTCGATGTATAAACCAGTATCCGTTATAATTGGGTCCTTGAATGGATCATAAGTATCTGGAATTTTCTTATGAGGATTTTTACGTTTTCTAAAATTTTCAAAAATTGGAGTGATTAAACTAAACTTTTCTTCTTCATAAGTATCAAATAATTTTGTTTTATATTTAATATACCTACCTGCGGTTAATTCAATTTCAATTTCACCTTTATGCAAATTTTGAACTGAAAATGTAAATCCCATAGAAGTCTGATTTAATTTAACCGAATCATTTTTCTTTTTCAAGTCTCCTTCAGTACCCCCTGTATCCGTTTCTCGGTCATCCCCCTGTATTTCCTCATCATTTTTTTGAGAATTCATGGGGTACAAAATTCCAACAGAGTATCGCTCTAATGGCCCTATGGTTTGATCAAAACCATAAATTGTTTGTCTAGGATATGTCCTTACATCTGGAGCAATAATCTCATTTTCACTAATCGGACCCAGTAAATCGTCCTTCAAAAATTGAACTACTTTCTCTCTCGCTTCTTTATATATTTTTATCTGTTCTTCCATAATAATATTCACCTTATTGATTCCCACATCCCAAAACCATAGATTATGGGTTTTATTAACACAATTGTCTCTCCCTTGAGATAAGTACTAAGTTTCTGATTACGAGACTCAAAATTATCTCTTGCTTCAAAATATTCAGCAACTGTTTCAAAATCATAAATTTTGATACCTGTTATTATATCTGGAAAGGATTTTTGATCATTTTCATCATAAAGATTTAATCTTAGTATTTTAGCAATTCTATATTTTAAACCCGCTGATACCTCTCCTATTACACAATTCTTCCCGTTCTTCTTATCACAAACATGGACTATCAAATAATCTATATATTTTTGTAATTTTCCTTTGTTACGATAATTACAAATTTGTTTTTTCAGATATAAATCATCTCCACGTGATAAATGCTTATCCATTTTTATAATATGATAAGACAATTCATTCTTAAGGAATAAATTAAATTTTTTACTATTTATTTTTCGAGATTCAAAATTGATACTTTTTGGATATAATAATGATTTTGTATGGAAATCCTCAGGAATGATTTCTAGGAAATGTTTAGAGTCTTCATTCCTATACCATGTATGTTTATTACCTTTAGGAGGGATTATTTTATATTTATGGTCCAGAAGTTTTGCCAGTTCCTTAGATCGAGATATACCAACATAAAAAATCCTTTTTTCTTCATCATCTTTCAATGTAGAATCTATATTAATTATTACTTCTTGAAATTCTAATCCTTTAGCTTTATGAATGGTTGAAATGAATTGTATAGTTTTAGATCCCTCATGTAATGAATTTGTACTACTATTTGGATTAAAATCAATTGATAAATCTAATTTTATTAATTTTAAAACATGATCACTATTTATGAAATCCATTGAACTATTATCATCTAGATAATAAATTGGATCTGTGAGAATATTCCAAATTGTCTGAGATGTTAATTCATCATAATCAAGTTTTGAATCGAATAATTCCATTATTTCATCCTCATCAAAATTATCATCCTCAATTATTATTAAATGAAAAAGAAGACCAATCCAATCAGGTAATTTGATATTTACTGTATGTGTAAGGATACGTACATTATGATTCCCCTGAGATATAAAGTCTTTATAGATCATTAATGCTTGACCATTGTTCCTAACAAGAATTGGTGGGATTAAATTATTAATAGGATAAGACAAAGGTATTTTTGACAGCTTGATAATTGTAGAATCTTTCTTAAGGTCAATATTTGACCCAGTATCTAATAATTTTCTTATTTTTCCAACATATTCTGCTTGATTATTCTTCATCCTAAAGTTTTTATTAAGTGTCATTTTTTTTGCATTTAAGCGATTAAATTCAAAATATAATTGGTTAGTATCTAGAGTTTTGTAGATTGAATGTTTACTATCTAGATTTTTTAATTGAAAATCATAAATCCCCTGATGTTGATCCCCTAGTAATGTAAATCCAACATCCTTGGGGAGAATTTTTAATATTTCAATAACCATAGCAGCCCTTACACCTACTAGATCCTGTACTTCATCCACATAAATATGGAAAAATCGGTTTTGCATAAATTCAATTACAGGATGATTAAGATTATGTTTATTAGATCTTAATACATTAATAAATTCAATAATTCGATCATCAAATGATAGACCTTGAGCAAGTTTTTGGTGATTATTCATTAAAACTGAACTTCCAAAGGAGTCAAAAGTAAATATTGAAATATTTCTTTTATCACTAATACGATTTAAAAGAACCTTCTTTGCATTTCTTGTAAATGTTAATATCAATATTTGTTTTAATCCATTGATTTTACCATCAATTAATAATTGTTTTTGGACACCCAGTAAATATTTTACTCTTTCAGTTAGAATGAAAGTCTTCCCCGATCCGGGTGGTGCATCTACTAAATATTTATCACTAATACCAGCTTCTATTATCTGTCTTTGTAATTTTGTATAGATTATTATAATACTCTTCCTCCATGCTTATAATGCGTACATTATAAATAAAAAAAGTATACATTATATATACTTAAGTTTTCCCTTTGTATACATGATAAACATATCTAAAATATGCAATTTCATCATCAATGTTAATAGTTTCTTTTTCCATGAGGGTCTGTGATTTGTGTTAGTCGCACTAGTCATTCTAGGCCTTCATACTTATATATAGTTCGGTTCTAGCCGAAACCAGCGCACAACTTATTTTCAGCCGTTCACAATAATACCATTGAGCCTAACGGCTCAAAGTATTACAGAATATTTTTTGGACAGGCTTTTAGGGGGTTTGAAACAATCATTTATCGGGCATTTCTAGGCTTCGGTTTCGAATAATCAACCAAGACATCTAAACTTTGTTAAATTTGGAAGATATGTGATAAAATAACGCGTTAAGTTTTAAAATCATACTTAATGGCATGTCCTGAGCTCCGCTATTTTGTTCCTATTTATTTGAGTATTAGTTTAATATGGAAATCTGAACAGCTTTGTTCAGATTTCTAGTTGCGTATATTGATGATTGTGAATAATCATCAAATGAAAAAACAGGTTGTAACCAGCTATCAACCATATTCTGATAGGAAATGAAATTTTTTCTACCACTTACTGGAACACTCAGATCGAAATTGCCAAATTTACCCTCGACTCTATTGGAAGTTATGCTTTTCTTGATGAAAA
>JAJRQD010000246.1 GCA_024280435.1 archaeon
AAATATTATATCATGAAAATCCTCCATATTTGTACCTATATTGTTAATTTCAATTGTATAATTGTATAGAGATTGCACTCCAAAAGATGTTGAATTGAATCCAGTCACAGTAATATTGTAGTTAGATCCACTTCCTGTTGTGTCATTATAACTGAAAGTGAATATATCATTTTCAATAATTATGTCTTCTTGAAGGCTGTCTACACTGAATGGTGTTACAAAAACAGATGTGAATAATATAAGTAATATAGCAATTCGCATGCACAAAATATGATAATTTAGTTTATAAATTTAACTCTTAAAATTTGATACAAAGTCTGAAATTCAGCAATAAATGGATTATTTATTAAAATAGATTTGTAAGACAACAATAATACATATGTTAGAATTGATATTGGAATGAATATTCAGGATAAATGTGAAATTATGATGATGAAAACTCTGAGATCACAAATTATATTGAGGTATGTTTTTTGTGATTTGCTAGTTCCTTTTCAAACCTATATTCTCATGAGAGCTACACCTCACAGACATACTGTGGAACTATAAGAAAGGCAAACAGAGTACACAGGTGCAATAGCAGTGGAGATAAATATATTAATGGAGCAATAATGGTAATCCAAGAGTATTAAAACACATTCAATGGTGACATCACCAGAGCGTGTGAAATTAATTAATTTCATAAATTAAAATTTGTATGTACAAATAAGATGATATACAACAACTATTAATCCAAATTAATGATTGAAGTGGAATTTAAATTCAAAGCAGAACATTCATCAGTAGAACAATTATTGATTGAGATAGGTGCTGAATTCATCAAGGATGAATATAATCTTGATCAGTATTATAATCATCCTGCAAAGAATTATATCGAGACTGATGAGGTACTGAGATTGAGAAAACTTAATGATGAATTTGAGATCACATATAAGGGACCCAAGATTAATGCACAGTCTAAATCAAGAGTTGAACAGAATATCACAATACAAAACTATGAAGAATTCGAACTACTGTTTGATAATCTTGGATTTGTGAAATCTGGATATGTGGAGAAAAAAAGAAGAAAATACAATTATGATGATATAACCATTACACTTGATAATGTCAAGGGATTGGGTGAGTATGCTGAATTCGAGATTGATATTGAGGATGAGTATAAAATGGAGGTTGCAATTAAAAAAATAAAGAAATTGATTACTAGACTTGGATTGGATGTAGAGGATCAGATAATGAATTCCTATCTGTATTTATTGGAAAATAGTTAGGAATCTATCAAGAGTACACAAGAATTAAATTTAAAATCAATTCAATTCTGATTATTGCAATATCAAATTCCTATGAAAGAAGATGAACCATATATATCTCTGCATCTTCATCCAAACAAGCCTATTCTGTTTCTTGGTACATCTAGAGGATGTATTGATATGTGGGATATTGAGAATAATAAATTGATTGCGGAGTTAAGATATCTGCAAGTTGATGATTTTGGAGATCAGATCCCAGTTGATGACCCTGTGGTATCAATATCTTCCAATGAGGATTGCAGTCTTGTATATGGTTTCATGGGCAATGCAGCCTATTGTATTGATGTAGAGCTAAAAGTTATCATTCAGCAAATACCAATATCTGAAAATGTCATTCATGGATGTGTCTCACCATTTACAGGTGAAGTGGGAGTTGTGACAGACGTTGGATATATATCTGAATGGTCCCCAAGATTCTACGAACGTGTGTACAGCTATGAATTATTGCATTCATTAACTGAATCCTATGTATGCTATGGATCTGATACTAATTTTATCATGGTGCTTTCAGATAAGATAATTGTGTTTGGTATAGAGGATGAAAAGAGGTTCTATGCAGAGGTATCTTGGGTGGAGCTAGATATTAATCTACAGGCATATCTTGATAAAATCACTCATGATATGAATAATACGCACAGAGTATACATCTCAGATACTGTAATTGTGGATCACAGATCATCACCCAATCCACTTGATACTAATAATCCCTTTATCTTTGGTAAGAGACAGGCAGATATACTATTATCTGAGAATATCTCTCAGATCAAATATCATAAGGAATTTATCGAGGATTTTAGATTGCAACGAATTGGAAAGGATCGTTATATTGCAGAGATAGATGCTATGAAGTCAAAAAAACCAATAATTCATGAGAAAAGCAGAATTTCAGTGGAAGAGGATGTAAAAACTCTATCCTATGCATTTGATGATCTAAAATCTGATGATTTGAGGAAAAAAACAACTGCTAGGGATGTAATCAGGCAGATTTGCAGAAGAAATCAGATCAAATATAAATATCTGACTTTTGCCTGGTTAACACTTGGTACTGGGGTAAATCTTATTGATTATGCAAGACTGTATGAATTCCAGGCATATAGAAGAAAGAAACAGATAAGCAGATTTCTCATTACTAATATAATGATAATCATTTCATTGCTGATATTAAACCATATATTCTATTCTGATATTTCATTCTATTCACAAGCAATTGTGCTACTATATTTCTATTTATCCTCATATAAATGGAGTAAGGTCAACACTAATCCCCGAATAATAGGTATAGAGGAACTTAAACTATTCAGAATACTTATGCTGATTGTATCTGTGTATATTTTTGTTCGTTTGATAATGATCTTTATTATGATCTATACTTTTTAATATTTCACAGATTTATTTTAATCATAATTTTTATACTTCAACTACTTAGGTTAAATATCTTATAATTTTTTTTGGTATATGGATTTACTTACTGCTGAAGAACTTAAATTGAGCTGTCCTGTTAAATGGCATTCTCGTATTCCAACCGGGGGTGTATCTCTTGGAGTGGCTGATGTGGACTTCGCAGGGCCTAGAGGAATTGTTGAATATCTAAGAGAGAAATTAACAGATGATTTTAGTTTTTATCAACATCATAATGGTTTACCATCCACTATTTCCACCATTGTGGATTATATGAATAGACTGAATATTCCTGCAAAAGAGAACAATATTCAGATAACTCCGGGAACTATGATGGGCATATATGCAGGTATGAAATATGCATCTAGAAGGGATGGGAGAATAGTTTATGCAGGCCCTCTTTATGAACCAATACATCGGCATGGTAAGGATCTGAATAATGAGATAGACTTTGTAGCAATTGAGATGGATGGACTTAATCATGAGGCTCTTATCAGTGCAGTTGATGAGAATACCAAAATGATTGCAATCAATAATCCCAGTAATCCAAATGGATATGTCTATAGTAGAGATGATATCAATCTCATCCGGGATCTTGTTGTAGAAAGAGATATAGTGTGTTTTGTTGATGAATTATATCAACCACTGATATTTGACAGATCTAAAAATAAACATATATCTCCTGCATCTGTTGATGGCTTATCAGAGAGAACAATAGCACTTTATGGTTTTTCAAAGGCCTATGGACTTGCAGGTTTCAGATCTGGATTTATGTATGTTGGTGACATGCTTGAGGAGGAACTACACTACATTATAGAATCACAAATGGTTTCGCCTTCTCCAGTATCCTCACTTGTTGCAGAATGGGCACTGACTTCAGAGGCTTCACTATCATGGGTTGAAGATTTCAGAAAGGAGATGGAATCTAGAACTAGATTTGCCACAGAATTATTCATAGATGCAGGATACAGTTGCCAGTTACCAGATGCATGTTTTTTTATCTATCCAGATATTGAGAAAGATGATATTGAATTCAGTGAGAGCTTGCTTAAGAATAGAGGTGTACAGGTGATTCCAGGTGTATATTTTGGGCCAACTGGAAAGAACCATCTGAGAATAAATGTTGCAACCAGTGAGGATAGATTAAGAGATGGCATTGAGAGGATACTGGCAGAACTTAATGATTAAATTAATAGTTAAATCAGACATTTCAGTAACAATAAATTAATAAAATATAAATTAATAAAACTGATACTTTTGATATTTTTTATACCTTAATTAGTGCATCTTTCTATAAATTACAGCTTTTTCAAATGCTTACTATTATATATATTTATCGTTAATTTATTTAATTTATTTTATTTTTCAACCGATTATACGAAGTTTTTTTATACTATATGTACTTTTGTAATCGATTGATGTTAATTTTTATCGCTAATCTGAATATTTTAATAATAATTTATGAAAAATTTTTCGACAAAAATACATTCGATCGATTTCTTTTTTAATGAGTAAATCAAATTTCAAATATTATGAGTTTCATTGAAAAATCAGATACTGTCATCTCACTCAGTGAGAATGAGAAGAGAGTATTACATGCCCTGGTCAAATGGCCTGCACTCAGTGATCAAGCCATTCATTCACGCATTAAGATGAAAAAATCCACCTTCAGTAGCATCAAAGCTAGATTGCGTGAGAGGGGTTTTTATAGAAAATATTTTGTACCAAACTTCCCAGTTATCGGATTTGATCTAATGCATGTATTATTTGGTAATCTGAATAGATTCACCACTTATGAGGAGAGGATGAGAGTTGCAGGAGATGTTATACAGAGTTTCAAAGAGGACTATCTTGTAATGACAGAGTCAAACAAAGCAGTCAATCTATCTATATCCAGTAATTTCACAGAATATAGCAAGAACCTTGAGAATTTCTTCAAGATATATTCTGAGAATAAATTCCTCACAAAGGAGAGTATGAAGGTTTTAACCTTCCCATTTGAGATAAGTAGAATAAGAAGTTTCATGGATTTTGAACCATTGGTTGCTAAAGTATGTAATCTGGATAGAAATGAAGAGGCAGAGGAATTGATTATTCCAACTGGACCAACTGATATTGCAAAACTCACCACTGCTGAGAAGAAAGTACTTGTTGGATTGATTAAATACAGTGAGGAAAGTGATACTCTTATTGCAGAGAAGGTAGGAGTTTCAAGAAATACAGTTGCCAATGCAAAGAGGAAATTCCTCAAAAATAAGATATGCTTCCCCAAGATCGTTCCAGATCTGGATAAACTTGGATTGAAGTTATTGGTATTCACATACAGGAGGTTCAATCCCAAGTCTACTATGGAAGAGAGAAATGAGGCTATCAAACTGGTAAAAGAGAAACTCAGCCCACATTTCTATATATCCAAGAATCTAGAGGGAATTCTTGTATCTGCACATACAAATTTTGAGGAATATAACAAGGCACATGATGAAGTGATGAAATTCTATCTAAAACATGATTATATCACAGAGGAGCCTGTAACCTTACAGTTCTCACTTCCAAATATTGCATATCTCAAGGATTATAATTTCCTCAATGCAGTTACAAAGATACTTGGCTTTGAACCAGACGAGTTCTAGTAATTAATAATATATATTTATCAGCTTTACAACAAAAATAGTTCATCTGTTGAACCAATTCTCAAGATCAGAATGATTCAAGCGTAGAATAGTTGGCCTTCCATGAGCACATGTCCATGGGTTCTTGCATTTCAGCAGATTATCAAGCACTTTTGCTATTTTATCAACTGATACATGGTATCCAGATCTTATAGA
>JAJRQD010000247.1 GCA_024280435.1 archaeon
AACTTTGTTAATAGGTCTCTATTGCCTTTGATTTTCACTTGAATCAAATAATATAATACTAGTTAATAAACACCTCTATTAATTCGCATATATGCGATTATTTTATTTTCTTTAATGTTATTATGCATTAATGCTCTCTGTAATTGTATATTTTTACGATTACTATTTTTAATGTAATTGTTTTAGTATTCGCAAAATAGCTAAATTAATATTACTGTAAATGATAATTTAAATACTATGAGAACATTATCAGATTAATGAGCAAATCTATATCCAAAACTACCACGATGAGACATTATATTGTCATATTCATCTGGATAGTTATTATTATAGCGTCATTTTCTGCTCGTGAAGCAATTACTGAGGATGTAACATCATCTACCGAAATTATCGATAGTGATCAAGATTCCGCAGTGGGCCTTAATCTATACAAAGAAAGGTTTAATGTGACAGATGATGATACTACTCATATTATTGTTTTGCAGTTACCCGAAGGAGAAAGTTTCCTAGATAATAAATGGCGAAACTATACTCTTTTTCTTGTTCAATATCTCAATGATTCTCTTTTTGAAGATGGTTATGATAGAATTATAGCTGAATCCATCCTACACCTGCAAGGTCTGGATGAATTTGGTGCAGGCCTAGTCTCTGATGATGAGACCACAACTATCATATCACTCATTGCCACTGGATTATCAGATGAAGAGCTTATCACTGAGCATGTGCATAAAATTCGTGCATTACTCTCTGCTGATAAGGTGAATAATGGTATATACAAACTTGCAAGTGATTATGCCACATATTATGCAGGATTAACTGGGGCAGATCCAGATATTATTCTGAATAGTATAATGCCCGAGCGAACAGATGCAGATAAAATAAACTACATTGTTACAGGTAACTCTGCCAACTTTGTAGACATTATTGAAACAGCAGAGAAATCATTCGATGAGAGTGAATTCCTTGCTATTATTGTTGCGATTGTCATCCTTGCACTGGTATTCAAATCTCCACTGGGTATATTCATCCCAATTCTTGCAATGGTGGCATCATTATTGCCAACATATTTCATAACTACACTAATCAGTAGAACTGGTCTTTTTGCAATCTCTGATTTCTTACCTGCAATTATCGGTATGATCGGCATTGCAGTGGCAGTTGATTACAATCTTTTCAGCCTTGTACGTTTCCGTGAGGAATATCGTAAGAAAAAAGCTGCACTTATCTCAACTGGTGACTGGAATAAAACCACCAAAAGAATAACTCAGGAAGAAGCTGCCACCAAGACAAATCGTACAACTGGCAATGCAGTGATGTATTCTGGTTTCACTGTTATTATTGGTTTCAGCTCAATGCTGGTACTGGGCAATGACTTCACACTGGGTATGGCAGTATCTGTTTCTACCGTGGTTGCAATATCAATTCTAACAGCAAGAACTCTGACTGTATCTATACTAGCTCTATTTGGTGATATACTTGATTGGCCTAATATCATATCAGGTGGATCACGTGAGATAAAAGAATTGCAAGGTACTAGAAAGCACCACAAAACTATCTGGGAGAGATGGTCAAAGGCGGTATTGAAGAAGCCATACACCTTCCTATTCATTGGTATATTAACAATGACGCCCTTTATTATCACTTCATTTGATATGGATCTATCATTCGACTTTGTAAAATCATTACCCCCAGAATCTGAGAGTAGGCAGGGTTTTGAGGTACTTCAGAATGAGTTTGATTTTGGTTCATTAAATCCTATGCAAGTGGTAGTTGATCTTGGCTCAGATTTTGACATGTTTGCACCGCAGAATGCGGATGCTGCTAAATCGATACTTAACTCGGTGGAAGAGCTGGCGAACTGGTCTTTGGCATATTCTGAAGTAAGAACTAAAGATGATTCACTGATGGAGTTTGATGGTTTCTCAGCAGTTTCTGTTGTGAATACAGGTATTGATAGTTCTAGGTTCTTTGAGTATGAGGAATTACAGGGTATGTTACTGATGTCTACCATGCCTGTTGTTCCTGCAATGAATTATACCGATCCTCTGAACCCCACACCTATAATCAATTCAACAACAGGCCTTCCAATATTGGTTGAAAATCCGTATTACTATCAAGCAGTGCAGTTTGTGGGCTATATGGGTAATTATATCAATATGGATTATGGAAATAATACATTAAAGATTGATATCACAACTCCATTGGATCCGGGATCTGCTGCTGCATGGGAGCTTGTAGAGATACTTCGTGCAGAGATAGATGATATATTCGGAGATAATGAATATGTGGTTGATCTCTATGTCACTGGACTGTCTGCAATATTCAGAGATTCATCATTTGAGATGTATGAGAATGTACCATTGATGATAATTGTGGCAACTACATTGATTTTTCTTGCTTTACTAGTACTGTTCAGATCAATTGCATTGCCAATCAAGGCGATTCTAACCATTTCTGGATCAATTCTATTCGGTCTTGGCTCGCTCGTGATGATATTCCAGTATGGCTGGTTGCCTGAGTTAAGCATTCTAGGAACTGTTTTCTGGACATCTGAAGTGGTTGGAGTGTCATATTTTCTACCAACTTTCCTGTTCACAACAATTCTGGGCTTAGGAATGGATTATAGCATTTTAATCATTTCCAGAATCAAAGAGGAGTATGATAAGACTGGTGATATGGATGAATCAGTGGGAATTGGTATTTCAAAGACTGCTGGTGTGATCACAAGTGCTGCAACTATTATGATTGCAACTTTCCTGGTATTCGCATCAAGCCCAATGCTTGTACTGAAGATGCTTGGAATTGCCCTTGCAGTATCAATTGCGGTCGATGCAACAATATCACGTATATTACTCCTACCGGCTGCAATGAAGTTACTTGGTAGTACTAACTGGTGGTTACCACGTTGGTTGGATAAAATATTACCAAAAATTGAATTAGAACATTAGAAATAATAATTGAAATAATAATAAAGTACATGAATCTAAACTTATTCACAACCGTATTTCAATATAATCCAAAAAACACACAATGTGTTTAATAATCAAGTTTATATCCTCACTTAGTGAGCTATTCAAAATCAGATTTCAAAAGCTATTATATGGGAATTATGGGTTTTTTCTATCTTTCACAGGGCTATTCACTGGGCTCTCTGGTATTATTATTACCTCTCTACATAGCTGGAGTTTTAAACCATACCTATAGCGATGCTATCGCAATTAGTGCATTAATAATCATTCCATGGTATTTCAAATTTATATTCGGCTTACTATCCGATAATTATCCAATAGCAAGTTTTGGCAGAAGAAAACCATATCTTGTTATTGCCACCATCTTCTCCTATTTTGGCTGGACCACACTAGCATCTCACACCGCAGTGAATTACTTCTTCATTCAGAGTGGTCTATTACTGGCAATCGGCTCTGCTCTTGCTGATTCTGTGATTGATGGCCAAATTGTAGAGATAACACCTGCAAATTATTCTGGCAGGGTACAGGGAGTTGCCTGGGGCTCTCGTGGACTAGGTATCGGTCTTGCAGCAAGTATCTCTCCATTACTGGTTGCAAACTATGGCTGGAATCAGATGTTTATCATGGCATCTGTGTTTGGAGTAAGTATGTCAATCATTGTTTTGATATTACCGCAGATGGAATACAATCGAGAAGTAGTTGGCAATAAATTCAAATTCATTATTACTGAGCTTAAGAGTATCCTATCTGAACAATCATATAAATTCTCATCTCGCTTGAAATTCATATTTCTCACAGGTGCATCAATTGCGGTTGTGCCAATGTTACCAATTATTATGGAGCGTGAATTTGGATTCAATTATACATTGATCGCATACGGTTCGCTCTCATTTGCACTGGGCTCTCTTCTTGGATCGATACTCTTGGACATTGTATTTGACAGGTATGATACACTGAGATCTTATAAGATAATGGTATCTATATTTATTCTGGTGATACTCTCTGGATTATCTCTGATTATACTTCATATTTACTGGATGCAGATGCTCTATCTATTTTTAGTAGGTTTTATTGCAGGTGGGTTTGAGGCATATCAATTGAAAGTAATACAGGAATCTTCCAGTTCAAACCATGAAGGGACAATTTTCTCATTATACACAAGTATTTCAAATATTGGCCAATTTATACTTGGTGGATATATAATAGTCAAAATAGCTGAATATTTTGATATAAGCTTGTTTATTCCGTTAATTTTCAGTATTTTTCCACTAATATTTACTGTTAGAACAATTATCAATTTTAAATATTAAAGAATTGAAATAATACATTCTTTAAATTCGGATATCAACAATAAATTAATACTCTCATAAAAAACTATCAATCATATGTCTAAATTAGATTTATCAAAACCACTTAAGAGTTATACAGATGTGGAGATTCAGTTGGGAACAAGTGAATTGAAGCGAGGTTTTGCCAAGATGGTACAACACGGTGTTGTGATGGATGTTACCAATCCAACTCAGGCTGCAATTGCAGAGGAAGCTGGTGCTGTTGCAGTTATGGTTCTGGACAAATTACCAGCAGATATCAGAGCAGCAGGTGGGGTTGCTAGAATGGCAACACCTGAGATAATCAAAGAGGTAATGGATACAATATCTATTCCCGTGATGGCCAAAGCAAGGATTGGTCACACACTTGAAGCACAATTATTACAAAATCTTGGTGTTGATATGATTGACGAATCTGAGGTATTGACACCTGCAAATCAGGCATCACATATATGGAAATGGCCTTTCACAGTTCCATTTGTGAATGGATGCAGGAACCTTGGTGAGGCGTTGAGGAGAATTGAGGAAGGAACTGCAATGATCCGTACCAAAGGAGAGGCAGGTACTGGAGATGTACAGGAGGCTATAAGACATATGAGACAGGTACAACTTGGTATTGCAGAGCTGATCTCACTTAAGGATAATCATCAGGAATTAATGATCAAGGCAAGAGAGATGAAGGTAAGTTATGAGACAGTTATAAAGACAGTTGAGGCAAAGAGATTACCAGTTGTTAACTTCGCAGCAGGTGGTGTTGCCACTCCCGCAGATGCAGCTATGATGATGAGAATGGGTGCGGATGGAGTATTCGTGGGCTCTGGTATTTATAAATCACAGGATCCTGAGAATAGAGCAGCTGCCATTGTATATGCAGTCACTCATTGGGATAATCCAGGTAAAGTATTAGAAGCCCAGATGATGGTGAATGAGAAGCTAAGTATGCCCGGACTTGATGCGATGAGTATGAGCGATGATGAGAAAATACAATCTCGTGGATCTTCAATCTAGAATTAACAGAAATACCCATCCTTCAGCTGAAGATTAAATATTAACTTATTGCAATAATACGATCTCAAATTTTATTTTTAATAGGTGCTAATGCTAGTATTTTTATATTTTGAATTGCTTACTTTCAATAAGGGAATAGTAATCTTGCTAAGGCATATAACTGTAATATCAACAGATGGGATAACACTTTATCACCGCTCATATGTATCTAATGAGTTAGATGATGTTTTATTCTCTGCACTGTCGGGTGCAATTATTGCTTTCAGTAAAGAACTTGGTGATGAGTTACAATCGATAATTATGCGAAAGCAAATGATTTATTTCAAAAATATCGGTGAGAATATAGTGATATTCTCATTCACAACTAACTATGATATTGATTTCCGTAAATTAGAGGCTAAATTAGATGTGGTCATTAAATCAAAGGCTCTTCAGACAGTATCTGATATGGGTATCTCACAGTTCAGCAACAAAGCGCTGGATGATGAACTGTTGACCTATTTTGAGGTTGAAGAAGATTTTAGAAGAATATATGATAATGATGACATTCTATCTATTGATGAATTAACTGGTGATGCATTTCTGGACGCATTGAGTAAGCTAGATAACATTTAGATCTGCATATACTATTATAACTAGGATTAGTACAATTATTTTTATACTTATTTCTATATTTTTATTATCACTTGATATTTAATGGAATATATGAGAACAGTTGGTATTTTAGGTCTTCAGGGTGCTATTGTAGAGCATGAGACTGCATTGATTAATGCTGCAAGAAATATGAACATGGATATAAAATTGAAAAGAATAGTAGAACCCAGTGACCTTGATGCGATTGATGGTCTGGTGATGCCAGGTGGGGAATCAACTGCTATGATATTAATCGGATCTAAAAATGGAATGCTAGATGCGGTTATTAATTTTCTAGAAAAGGGTAAACCTGCATTTGGTACATGTGCCGGAGCCATTCTCCTATCTAAAGATGTCAAAAGAGGTGAGAATATGGAGGGAAAGAAGGGTGCATTTCCTTTTATGGATACTGAGATACTTAGAAATGGTTATGGTCGACAGGTGGATTCTTTCTCCACAGAGCTTGATATGCAGGGTGGAAAATTCAAAGGTATATTTATTCGTGCACCAATAATTAATTCAGTTGGAAAAGATGTGGAGGTGTTGATAGAATTCATGGGAAAACCGGTATTCGTGAGGCAGAATAAATTGATTGCAACTACCTTTCATCCTGAACTTACAGATGATACACGAATTCATGAGGTATTTTTGAAACTAATTTAGTAAATTGGATTAAATAGACTTTCTTAATAATGAAACATATAAAAAGTATTAAGCTCAAAATATTTTGTTTTAAAGATAAACTTGTTTGGTAATTTGAGAGGTGAGAATTGATGTCTGTGATAATTCCTGTGAGAAATGATGGTATAGAGCCTGTTGACTTTCTCTCCCCCTACTTTGGCTCGTTAACAGATCGTGAGATTGCAATTCTTGTTGGATCTGTTGTGTTACTAAAAGATGTGAAGTATAAACTTCTGGGCTCATTACTTGATCTGAAAAAGATTGAGGTGGAGGAGAAGCTGGGAAGGATCATGCAGACTGATTTCTGGGAAGGTGAATTTGGCAAGTACTCTTTCAAACTGACAAAATTGAATTATAATCTGATGCAACAGCATCCAGAGCTTGAGTTGCATGAGAAAAGTATGCTGGCCTATTTGAAGGCAAGGTATGTGGTATCAATTGATGAATTACAGAAATCTTTCTCATTAAATTATGAATCTGCTATCCATTATCTTGCATTATTCATCACAAAAGGGTTAATCTCCACAGAACACAATGAACAGAATGATACCTTCAATATTGTGGTATACTATAAATTACCCCGGAAGGAACCAGATGAGGTGACAGATCTTGAGAAAAAAATTGTTGGTTATGTTAGATTAAAAGAAGTAACCATGGTGAAAAATATATCATCAGATCTGGAGATACCAGAACATATTGTCCAGGAGAGTATAATGGAGATGATCCTGTCAGATCTGATCTTATGTGCATTTGATATCTCGTACAATAAATTCAGATCATTTGAAGTTCATATAAAGATAAAGAATTTCTTGATTGCATTTCAAAACAGACCACTTTCTATGATGAATCCGAGTGAGAAATTTATTATTGGTCTAAGCAATCTCATGAAAGGAGTAAGATTAAAAGAATTACGTGATTATCTGAAAATCAGCAATAGTGAACTGTTGGGCATAATCTCTAAATTAAATGGTACTCGTGAATTTGAGTTCAGATTGAATGAGAAGAACCAATTGATCTCTGTGACAGTACCTGTTTTTGATGTAAATTCAAATATTGATGAGATTGACAGAAACTCAGCAGTCAATTATCGATCAATGCTTGGATTAGTCAAGGCAAAACAAAGCATTCAACTATCTGAGATCGCAGATCGAATGAAAATTTCAATATCACAGGTGATCAAAGGGCTGATAGATCTGTATTTGAATGGATTCATCATGGGCTCTATTTACAATCTGAAAACATTTAAATTAGAGAATGTGAGGACCATCAGTCATGAATACGTCACTTTTGAGGATTGGGAGAAAGTGATACTTGGTGGTTTGTTATCAGAGGGTAAACTATCTATGGTTAAACTAGGTTCCTTACTTGGTCTGAACAAAGCACAGACACAGGAAAAAGCACTTGCATTCATGTCATTGAATGTGGGCGAGCTGATAATCACCAATGCTTATATCTCATTGAAAAAGACAATCAAAATACCACCACTATCTCAGATACATGATCTTGATCTCACTGATCAGCAATTATTCTGCTTTCTAGTAACCAATAATGTTGTCAATCTTAGAAAACTGAGGAATATATTCTCTCTGAAGAATCAGGAGATATATCGAAGAATCTATCTTATAGTGGGTTCTGGCTTATTACAAGTGGAGAGTAGTAAACAATTGATCACGGTAAAGAAATATTTCAAGAATACACCAATTGATCCGATAGAGACCTTAGATCATGATTTGAGGAAATTAATTCAGTTACTTGAGAGGGAGAAAAATGATAAGATAAGATTAAGCTCCATTGCCACAAAATTGATGTGGTCTGTTGATGAGGTCAACCTTGATATATCCTATCTTGTTGGAATGGGTTATTATAAGGGGCATATAAAGGGCAGACATTTTTACAAAGCATCTGGACTGTTCAAATTCAAAGATAAACCCAAATGTTTTGATTGCAATACTACTCTGGATAATTTCAGAGAACCCTGTCCCAACTGCTTTGCACGCCCGCCCCAGTGCAGTGTGTGTAGAAGTAAGATGAACTCATCTGAGAATATTGTGGTATGTCCTCATTGTAATAATGCAGCACATTATGTTCATATAAAGAGCTGGTTAAAGATCAAAGGCTTCTGCCCCATATGTCGTAATGCACTAAGACTTGGCGTGATGAAACCATTGATTGAAGAATAAAAAATATTGATTAGTTTGAGAAATAACAACAATATTGATACTATCTGATAGTTGCCTAGAACCGATCAAAACAATAACTTAAATATTTTTATTAAAATAAAATGGATAACGATCGATCAACATCAAATAGTATTTATTTACTCTAAAATTAAAGAGGAACATATAAAAAAATTTCAAACTCGTGAGTTTTTTAAAATGAAGTCTAGATTTATATTACTAATAACAATTTTATTCATTGGAAGTATACCATTTACTCCCATTTCAGCTGCATCAGCAGTACCTGCACCTGAATTTATTTCTATCACACCAGATGGTAATACAGCAGGAAGTTTGATCTTCGATGTAAATGAAACTTTGACAATCCAGTACAAAACTGATAGATTATCAGTTGATGGAGTAATTCTGCTTGGTAGTGGCAGTAATCTTACAGAGAATATTAATGATGCACGAGCATTGAATTTTACACGTGTAAGTAGTTTTCAGGATAAAAGTACATGGGAGGTAGAATTTGATATCACCTCTTATACTAAATTCCATGCATATGCATGGAGTGTAGACCTTGTAAATGGTACCTACGAGGAGATTGATAATTTTGATGGTACTGATATGCATCAACTGTGGATTGAGAAAGGATTATCATTCCCCGTATTCTCAACTGTTGAGGATGCAGAGCTACGCAGTGCAGAATACTACACACCAATTGGTAGTCAGGTCACCATTGTATACACAGTAGATGACCCCTATGACAATGCAACAATCACTCTATCATTCGGTGATAACAGAACAGAGGTGTATGATGGTGCAAAACAGTTCTCCATGGTGAAAATCAACAGAGATACCAATAATGTAACAACTTTCAAATACAACTACACCACTATTCAGAGAATTGAATTCTTTGCTGCCTTCTCAGACTATGGTTGGGAGAGAAAGCTCAACTCTGAGGATGTGCATATACTCACAAATGGATTCAGTTTTGAGAAAGCATTTGATCTGGATAATATAAATCAGTATACTGATATTGATGATATTACTATGAATGTTACTGCATATAATCAAACAGTAGATGATGATCTCTATTTGAGATATAGAGTACTTGAGAATGCAACCTCTGATGTGATAATTGCAAATTGGACTGAGGTATCATTTGGTGCTGCTATCAGTAGTAGTCTTCAGAATGACACAAATAACTACAACACCACTGTGGATGTATATCAACAGACAATTACAAGTGATAAATTTGATACTGAACAGATAGTTGAGGTACAGGCATTTGTAGTATTCAAAACTGGAACGTACAATGAATCAGCACCTGTAAGAATAGAGATCAAAGATTCACGACCTACAATTTCTATATTCTCTCTGAATGATTCATATTACAGAGGTAATAGCAGTGTTATTGAGTACTCTTTCTCTACTGTCAGAGGAGATATTAAAAATGCAACATTAACTGCAAACTATACTAGTTCAACAAATATGTTGAACTTTGACAATCGTACTGTTTCATTTCTTGACAACGGTGAGATTGTAAATGGTGTTCATATTGCGACAATACTTGTATTCAATGATCTAAACCGTTCAAGGACTGAGAATGTATTCTTCAATGTGGATACAATTTCACCCGAAGCAAGTTTCCTTGATACATCTGATAGCAAGACTGCTAAAGATGGATCTGTCACAGTATTCTTTGATTTTGAGGATAGTGAACTGACTGGTACTGGTGTTAAATTTGCAGAGTTGGATTGGGGAGATGGTATAGCAATCAATGTTACTGAATTAACAAATGCAACACATCAGTACAGAAAAAATGTGGCTGATGGATTTGATGTAACTCTGAAGGTAATTGATATGGCTGGAAATGTCAATACCATCACCTTCACAATAATATCGGATATCGATGTAAACACCTCTGAAACCTCAGAAACTCCATTAAATATCACATTCATGATGATATCATTGGCATTGACTGTTTTTGTATTACGAAGAAGAAAATAGGTTAAAGTTCAATAATAAAATCATACTTTTTTGCAATCAAATATATATGTTGGTATTTTAATAGTTGTAATGAAAAAACAATTGTATCTGTCAATTACTATTTTTTTACTGCTGTCTAGTGGCATCTTTGTTAGTAGTCAGCCATCTGATGAGAATATCAACAGTGTAGTAATTGATAGATTACTTGATGATAATGGAATTAGTGTGGATCTGAAAAATTCTATACTCAGTACTTCAAGAACTGTGGATCTGAATCAGGATAAGATTGCAGATTATCTGGAGGATAAAACTGGAGAGCTGGATCTGATAGTAATGTTTGAGGATTATAGCTATTTACCAAGTTATCTTGATGAAATAAATATTCTTCAAACCTATACCTCACTACCTGCCATGCATATAAAAGCAGATTCTGCACTATTACCAATATTACAGGATCTTCCTGGAATTGCAATAATTGAGGAGAACCTTCCAATTAAGGCAAATCTTGCATATTCAACTAATCAGATGGATGTACGTGATACTGTATGGCAATATGGATATACCGGCACCTCTGATTACAGTATTGCAATAATTGATACTGGGATTGATCCCACACACTCTGCATTCAATGGTAGAATACTTGCCACATACAATGCTGTGGATAACAATGCAACTGCTGCAATTGATAGAGATGGACATGGAACACATGTTGCAGGTATCGCAGCAGGTAATTATAATTTTGATAACGAGGTGGTTCAATCAGTTACCGGAACATTACCCGCAGATGGTTATATTGCACTAGATATCACCATCCCTAATATCAATGAGACTGTTGACATAAAAATTGGTGTGGATTGGGGTGCTCCTGGTAACGATAATCCTGGATCTAGTGTGGGTGTGGTGCTTTACCATCCTGCAACTGGTACTTAATTTTATGCTGATCCAACAACTAGTAGTTCTGGCTATATCGAGGAAACCTTCACAGTTACTCCTGGTGACTATGTTGCCTCATTTTACAACAAAGCAGGTGGAGAGGGGCAATTCTACGAGGGTTGGGTGAAAATGCCAGTTGATTCCTCAATTCCATCACAGAAGAGTGATGATGGATTTCCTCAGTATGCCGGTGTTGCATACGAATCAAATATCGTGGCAGTGAAAGTTCTTGGTGATAATGGAGAGGGAACAACTGCAAATTTCATTGATGGTATTGATTGGGTAATTGCAAATAAGTTAACATATAAAATAGTGGTAGTTAATCTCAGTCTTGGAATATCTGGAGAGATCTCTACAGTTCTGGACTCTGCAATGACAAGACTTGTGGATGCAGGGATAATTCCTGTGGTGGCAGCTGGAAATGATGGTCCAAACAGTGGTATATATTCTCCTGCATCTGCTGCTGATGCTCTGACAGTAGGTGCTGTGAATCGAATGAACGAGGTAACGTATTATTCAAGTGGAGGTACATCAGGAGTAAATGGTGCAACAGTAAAGCCTGATGTCATGGCTCCTGGTGGTTCAGTTGCAGCTACCTATTTTGGTGCTCAGACAAGTTATTCAGAGGGCCTTGGATATATTCTATCCGCATCCAGTAATTATGTTGGAAATAATCCACAGGTAAATGATCTTGTAGGCTATCAGGGAACATCCATGGCAAGTCCACATGTTGCAGGTCTTGCTAATCTTCTGATACAGAGAATGTCTGAGAATAGTGCATGGAGTTGGAGCCGTGCAGATGTACTTAGAGTAAAACAGGCAATAATGGCAGGTACTTTTGAAGTTGCAAATATTGGAAATGCAGGTGGAGAATATTTCACAGAAGGTGGAATCGATCCTCAACCCACAATAACCCGGCTTGGTAAGGATTATGTGGAGGGTTGGGGTGCTGTATCCGCAGAGGCAGCATTCAATGCAATATCTGATGTTTCCACATTTGGTACAAGAACAGTATATTTTGAGAAGAATAATCCATTTGGTGAGAAAGTATCAACCTCCACATTATTTGCAGAAGCAGGTGTTACTTATAATTTCTCAGCTAAAATACCTGCTGGTGCTGATGTTGATCTACTTGTATTTGATACCAGTGCAGCATCAAGCAGTGGTGAATTGATACTTCTCACTTCTTCCACAACTAATAGCAAAATTGATGGATCTAATGATGAACAGGTATCAATCACAGTTGCAGAGAATAAAGAGCTGATACTGGTTGCAAGGCTAGTTGATAGTAACAATGCAAAGGATGAGATAATTATTACAGTACTTGATCCAAATTTTGTTCCAAGTGTTGATATTTTCAAACCATCAAATGATCAATACACAAATGAGGTGGATTTACTTGTTGAGTTCAATTCCACCACAAATCTTGC
>JAJRQD010000248.1 GCA_024280435.1 archaeon
TATTCAATATTAACAGAATAATCACAACAGGGATCAATATTCCAAGAAATATATAATAGTAATTTAACTTATCAGATACCAACTGCTTTGCCCACATACCATTACTATCCTGCGAAGCGACCAATAGATTTACTATATTGTTAATTACCAGATCAATTCTTTCTGTTCTGTCCAGTTGTAACAGAACACTGAGTATACCAGATATTCCATCTCCATAGGATAGATCAATATAACCATCATAATTACTACGAGGAACAATAGCAATATATTCCACTCCATTGAATTTGAAATCAGTAGTGGCCCCATTAATCAACCAGTTTAATGAATTATCAAATATACCTTCATCTATATCGAATCCATTCTCTGATAATCTGATAAATGTCTGTATCGCACCAGCTATACCTCTGTAAAGAGAGGTCCAACCCATTCTCTCATCTTCATATTCTGGAAGAATAGTATGGGTGGCATTACTGATAAATTGATTATCCAACCATCTCAAACCATTATTCACAGTAGTTTTGTACTCAGCCATCTCGGATAGCTCATACAGTATTCCAGCCATTCCAAGGCCATAACTGTTAACAGTAATGTTACCCTCGTTTATGTTATAATACCAGGAACCATCATTATTCTGATTTTGCACAAACCAATCTGCGATAAAACCATTCCAATCCATCCAGAATGAATTGTTTGTGTGTGTATATAGTCGGGGAAGTATCTTAAATAGACCTGCATTTCCCTGTAATAGTGATGTAACCTCAATAATAGCTGCATTATCCACGTACCAGGATAGAACACCGAAGGTATTACCATTGATTGTATAGTTATTAGCTGTCAATACAAGATACCTGGTTGAATTTATTGCCATATCAAGGAAGATAGAATCATTGGATGCCTCGTATATATCTAGAAAAGCACTGATTATACCTATATTTCCATATCGCATATCAGTTATTCTGATACCACCTTTATTCAATGCAGGATCAAGATATGCATATGGCCAGCTTGGATAACTAGAATTTGGGGAATGAGAGTACAGAGTATACCCAGCTTCAACTGCGTATTTCAGATATTTTACCTCATCCAGTATATTATATGCTTTAATGAATGTTTTTATTATTCCGGCATTTCCATATTTTATCCCAGGATAGATATCAGAACCATCTGTCTTAAGCCAAACTGCTATCTGATCAGTACCATTATTATATCTTGCATTCCAAAGTGCATTCAATGCTAGTGTAATTGTTGGTTCAATACTCTGATCAATAATATAGTAATCAAGAAGTGAATCAACTATTCCTGCCACTCCATATTCAAATCCATTGTATATATCATGGTCCTCTTCTGCAATATCTGGAGCTTGTGCCAGTACAATGATCATAGAGTTAGTCAATAGTAGTATTAACAGAGAGATTTGAATTAATAAAGTATGGATTCTCAATAATAGATATTAATGCAAGTAATTTATAATTCTGTTTATTATTGCAATAACCTTAATAAAAGAATTAAATAGAATAGCTTAATTTACTTTTTCACATGCGAATATTTGTCCATACAAATTTTAAGTTGTGGTACATGAGACCGGACTAATATTTGAAAAATTTACCTATGAGAAATAGCTTACCTGGTATTCAAATGCATCACGTGCCATTAGATCAAAGAATATCTGTATAAAAGTATCAACAAACTCATTTGCATCAACCCCTCCTGCCTCTCCCAGATTAATTATCAGATCTTTTATCACAACGAATTTTTTGTGATTAAGTATGAATGATATATATTTCAATGCTTCTTCATTCAATCCCATCAGTGGATACATTCCAGACATATCATCATTTGAATATTTGAAAATCTTATCAAGACTGCTAATCTCATCTGTTAATCGGATCATAGATGTATCATCTGCTAGTATTGAAATAGATAATTCATCCTGAATACTTGGTTGTATGGAATGGTGTTTATCTATAAATCTAAGAATTGGCAATATTATTCGTACATCCAGCTCAGTACTCAGCTCAACCCACTTGATCAGTAATTCTATCCAGTTATTTGTTATCTCTAGATATTCATCACTGAGCAGATTATAATTATATCTCATTGTAGTATTGATAGTTCTTAGTGGAGATTCCATTTTAATATCACGAGAGGCATCTCCCCTCAAGCCACGTATATTCTCAATTCTGAGAGATACATTATGTGGATGGCTATCTATCTGAAAGTAATTCCATGAGATTGTTTCCTCACTGAATTTGGATTCGGTAACTTTCAATTCAGGCATGGGTATCCCAGGAATTGATTTTTTCTTCAATTTGGTGAAAGCCTTTGATTTGAAATTCAACACATTATTTGACCTTACATGAAAATATTCATCTATATGGATTTTTACGCCATGTTCCTTTTTTTCATCATCCAACTGATCTGTGTGTACATCAATATACATTGCAAGCCCCTTTGTTAGCAGGTCCTTACGGTTTAGATGGAGAAATTTATTTAGCAGGATGAAACGTTTATCTTTGCAAGAAGAACAAACATACTGTATATATTTGAATCTATTAGTCTCTTGCTTATTTGACACAAATTCAAAGACCAACGATTTTATTTAAATGAATCGCAGTGCAGTATTTAATATAGGCATAAAATGCATCTTGGTTTATTTAAATAACAATAATCGAGGTAAATATAACTATCAATGTAATAATTATCTATTGGATCGAGAATATATTTAAATCTAATAAATCGTCGAATGAAAGAGAGAAAGATATTTTCTACAACACCCAATGAGGTAAAAAGATGGCTGAGATTAAGATTAAAATTATACTGCTTGGAAACGGCGGAGTAGGAAAAACCTCAATTGCAAGACGATATACAGAGAATACTTTTGTTTCCACATACAGACCTAGTCTGGGAGTTGATTTCATGGTTAAAAGGCTGATTTACAAGGATTATAGGATCAAACTGATGGTCTTTGATACAGCAGGTCAAGAATTCATTGCCAGTCTACGCCAGAGATATTACTTTGCAGCATCTGGTGCAGTAATTGTGTATGATATAACATCTAGAAAATCATTTGAACTGGTTGAGAAATGGGTCACAGAGCTCAAAAGAGAGGCAGGAGAGATTAAAACCATGCTTGTGGGTAATAAACTTGATCTCAAACGACAGAGAACTGTATCCTATGAGGAAGGTCTGGCATATGCGAATAAAATCAATGCAGATTATTTTGAGGTATCAGCCAGGGATGGAGAATTTGTTGAGGATATATTCTTCCCGTTTATAGAGAAGGCAGTTTAAAATAACATTTAGATCAATATTGAAATTCACTTATTGTTGTATGGATTATCATATTGCTGTATAAACTATTAAACGCTTAAATTATATGTTAATTTTGTTATTTGATTGTTACTTGGATATTTATATCAATGTTAGCAATTTAAACAGACCAAACTAGCAATCTCTTGCCATTAGGGTTTTTCTATCGTTTGCTTTTGCACGTCCAATAGCGGCGTCTAGAACCTTCAAGAATGCTTTTTCTAAAGCTTCAAGAGAGTCTCCACCAGTGTTTAGGTTTTTGGTTTTGATATATGCGCGGATTTTAGATTGTACTATGTACTCTGCCATGTTTTTTCACCTTTGATGCTAATAATTTCTTGAGGCTTCAAGAGCATTATTAACAAATCTATCCTATTTAATCTCATACTTAAGTATTTCGCATATTCAGAATCAAAACCTCACATTATTAGTTCTAGGTAAAACATTTTGTGACTTTAAAGAAGAATGTTATTTCATCCCTTCTTTGTTTAGAAAAATGGAATATACAGTATAGGGCTTGAAGATACAATATATTGTATTTTTAGAAGATAATGAATTTTTCAAACTCTGTAAACAAGAAAATATTGATTTTTAAAAATTATCATTGTTAATAGCGCCATTTAACGTTGTGCACGATCTATACAATCTTGATAACTCAATCCAGATAGTTTCCAAGCAGCTCTAATCTTCATTTTACCCTCTTTGTATATTGCAATAGCTTCCTCTGCCAATATATCATCAGGACTGTTATTAATTATTTTTGACAACAGTTCAACCACTGTCACACCACTATGCTCACTTATTTTGCGTAATTTTTCATCTAATTTAGAATTAATTGAAATTTCATATGATACCATTATTATTACCTATCTCTGTTTGCTATTAACTACCTGTTCTTAATTAGAATTGCGGTTAACAGTTGATTTTTTAAAAGAAATGACTATAAGTTACAATAAAAATCTAGAATAAATTGTTTTGTTTTTCAATAGTGTTATTTATTAATTATTTTTAATTTTGAAATAATAAGTTCGATAATTCTATCACTGACCTCATTCATATTACCATTACCATCTATCTGATCAAACCACTCTTTGTCAATCAATTGCTGGTATTTATCAAATATCAATTGTAATGCCTCTTCTTTCTCAAACTTCTCAATAACATCCCGGGACGCATTCTCAATTCTATCCAATGCAGTTTCTATATCAATAGAGATAAAAATATGAATATCAGGCATTGGTACTCTGTTATTTATTAACTTCACCCAATCAAATGCAACACCCTGTGATCCCTGATATACAATAGAGGATGCTATATATCTGTCAGTAATCACATTTACTCCCTTTTCCAACAGAGGTTTGATCTCTTGCTCATAATGTTCAATCCTATCTGCTGCAAATAAGAGTGCATCCACATATGGTGAGCTTGTTGGATCGCTGAGATATTTCCTTAATAATATACCAATCTTTCCTTTGGTCGGCTCTTGTGTGTATTCAGTTGTATATCCAAGATCATTCAATCTTTCTGAAATGATTTTTGCCTGTGTTGTCTTACCAGAACCATCAACACCTTCAATTGAAATCAACAAACCCCTGGAATTATCCATAATTCACCTAATGAAACTAGTTCTAAATATCTACCTAAATAATACAGATTTTTCAAATTACCATCTAGAAAATTTGTGAGTTTCTCAACTTATAGTAACATCAATTACATTCAATTTTTTTCCAAACTATTGGTTAAAATTATTTTATTTTATTTTTTTATCTGAAAAGCTTCTTTAAGGATGATTGTTTACATAATAACATAAAGGACAGACAAAAACTGTTTTAAATATATAAAAAGGTGATTAAATGAGTAGTACAAGAGCTAGAAGAAGAAGAGGCGTGACTCGTAGAATTAAAGATGATAAAGGAAATATTATTGTCAAAAGATACAAAAGAAAAAGCTCAGGATTCTTTAATATAGGAATTAAACCCAAACATATACCACAGATAATAATTGGGGGGTTAATTCTTGCCTATTCTGGATTGGTCTATCTTTATAGTAAAGGAGAACTGGCAAATACAGGAATTGATACTATTTTTGAAATTATACCTGCCTTCCTCTCATTATTTTTGATTGGGACTATACCAGCCTTTGTTGGATTATTATTAGGATATGCAGTTCTGACCAGGGGTTATAGAGTAAAGCAATGGTCTGCATCTTCTAGACAGATCATAGCAATATTCATGGTAGCATTATTATTCACATCAATATTCTCTGCCTTCTTCAATGAGAAATACCCACGACATCTAGATGACGATGAATATCTGAATGTATCCGGAGATTATGATCTTTCAGGTCTAGAATCTCCATTCTATTCTGAATTTCTCGATGGATTATTAGACCTGCTTGGAAACATTCCAGACCCTAATATGATTGTTGCAAATATAACAGCATCAGATGCATTTGATCTGAATTCAGAAACAGATAGATATCTTTGGCGGTGGCAAGTTGCAGAGACATATTCAGCCGATGATAATGATATGATAATGGGATATCCAGATAAACAGCTTGACTACACTCAGAGTAATTATGATAATACATTGACCAGAGATGAGATGAGAAGTTTCAATGTTAGCCAACAGATGCTATCATTAACCACCAGTGTGACTACCACTCTATTAACCCCATGGAACTCGGAGTATGCTTCACTTGTCACCTCACTCGATAATTATGGATATCAACCCACTCCAGATAATCTTGGATTTACTGGAATTACTGGCTACAGAGATGTCAATGAACAACCTGGAGTTAACATGTTTTTTGATGAATCAGGTATTGGAGGAGGATTCAATTATGATACCTACTGGAGATCAGAGGATAAAGATAGTATAATGACTAAATCGATCAAACTTACAGATATGCCAAATGCACTTCAACAGGTACCAGTGGAGAGATTCGATTCTTTTGCATCTTATGACGATATCACAACTGTATGGGGTGAAAGTGCATTACCAGGTGGCTCTCCAGCTGTTTATATGAATGATCCGGCAGCTACGGGATTTGTTACGTCATATGACAGAATTGCCTCCAGTATAGTTCCTGAAACCACTGCATATGAACTAGCATTCCAGATTTACAATCAAGTTAGCACTAGATTGGTAACCGATATACTTGCAAACAATATAGATATATCTGCAACAGGTGCAGAATCTCAATCAGGAGATACTGAAAAAGGTTATTTCTACTATGATGCAGTTGAGAATGGTAAAAGCTATGGAGTAAAAGATATGCTGGTAGGATTCACACAAATGCTCAGAGCATTCAATCTACCAAGTAGAGTGGTGTTGGGATTCAGCGTAGGCGATGTGCAGGCAGATCAGATACAACTCACACTTGGTCATTTACACGGATGGGTAGAGGTATTGGTACCTTGGATAGATGCCTCAAATAATATACACTACTCATGGGGAACTTTCAATCCTATTCCAGATCCATATATTTTTGCTGCAACAGGTGATTTAGAGTATGGTAAAAATGCACTCGGTGGCGATGCGAATATTAATATCGTACTACCATCTGAGAATGCAAATGATATGGTAGGTGGAAGTCCAATCGCAGGGGAGGATAAATACTACCTATTTGATTTCGATCAGGAAACAAATGGATATGTCAATGTTACTTTCGATGATATTCCCGGTTCTAATCAAATTGTCGAATTCAAATTACTAAATGAATCTATACTCCAACCCGATGGCTCTGTTGATCTACTATCATTGGATCTTGCGAATACAGGGGTTAGTCTAGGTGAGAAATTACTCACCAATTCATCTGGACTAGTTGACTTTACTCTTAATGTAACCAGTCAGGGAATTATTTACAGAGAGTATTCAAATGGTACACAATGGAATGTGACAGCAGATACAGGACAGGTGATAAAAGCATTACAACCATTGGCACCGTCAGGTGAGAATAATGTATATATTCTACTAGCATTATACGGTGCATCATATGATCTGGCTATTGTGGCTTGGAATGTGAATGCAGGACTTAATCTCACCACTGTGCTTCCAGCACTTGCCATTCCAGATGGATCGGGTCTCACAGATGCAGCAGGAGTATTGCGGGAGGAGAGTTTCGAACTGACCTTAACTGTCACAGATCCTACCAGTGGAGATCCTGTGGAGGGAGAAACAAATATAGACCTATTGGTGATGGATCAGGCCACCTTCCTGACATTACAGACAGATTTAATTGCTGGTACAGTCACTCCAGCCACACTTGCACCATACATCAAGGATACATTCAGTGCAACAGATATCAACGGTGTATCGACCCTAACATACAATTTCCTGCTTAATGATACCCTAGATACAATTTATGCAGTGATTGCAAACTACCAAGGTACGGGTATATATGATAATATATTCATGTATCTGACGGATGAAGTTGTGCTAACCAAGGTATTGTTCAATACTGGTGCAGATAATATTGTTAATTCAATAACACCGGATGTTTTTGAGTTGACGGTACATGCAAATGAACTAGAAGGTCCTACATCAACTTCTTATGGCTTCACAGCTCGTAATGCTGAGAATATATCATTAATTTATTATGCAATGGAGAAAACAGTATACGAGGCTAATGTGTACAATCAAGATTGGGCAGCATTACAGGCAGAGATCGGTACCTGTTCAACAGTACCTGCTGCAAATACCTGCTATTTCTTTGATACCAATTCACCAAATAACAGCTTCAATGTTACCGGTGGTGCACTAACTAATAATCTCGGTAATGCACTTGCTACTTTCAGTATAAACAATCAGGCATTCTCTGTCGGGTATTATGTAATACTTGGAGTTAATACTGTTAATCAGGTATGGATGAATACAACTGATTTTATAATTGTCAGTGGACCGGGAATACCATTATCAGTTGATAATGTTAATAATGATATCAAATTACAGAATATAGTAAATGATACCCCAATTACAAATATTATAGTTGAGGATAATCACAACAGAATATTGTTATACATTATCAGCATTATATTATTTGCATTAATTATTAACTACAGGAGGCTAATTAGATGAAATATAAGATAATTATTATTTTTGCATTATTGTTATTCAGTGTAATACCTGCAAACAGTGATAGCCATGTCAGTGTTAATCATGTCAGTGACAATACTATCTCTAACCATCTCTCAGAATTGAATAGAGATCAGATGCAGATTGATAATAATCAACAGAAGTATTTTCAAAGCTCACAGAATGTGATACAGAGTGATTATTCAACAGACACAGTACCTAAAATTGCTAAGATCTCAACAAATGCTGCAACACAGGATTATTCAAATATATATTCAGATGCCACAACTATTAGTGGTACACTGCAAGATGGTGTGGGTAATGCATGGTCTTTTGCCAATGTGGAATTATACTATGATACAGATCATACTATCGGAGTTGCAGAACAGGTAATTCAGACAGATGCAGCGGGATATTTTGAATTTACCAAAAATTATGTTTATGGAGATATTGGAGGTCATACTTATGAAGTATATTTCCCAAATGATGAGGCAAATCAACTAAGACTCGCAGGTACTGTGCAAACAGGAAATATTGCAGTGAAAGATAAAGTAGTGGCATCAATCTCATCAGATAAAGCAGCAGTGGGTATTAATCAGCAATTCACAATATCATACACTCTTGTTAATGGTACAGGTGGAAATATAGATGCGGATTCATTAAAAGGTCTGGCAGTTGATTTCATTGTCACGACTGATTCAACAAACCCAGTACATACATCTTCACAGATATTCACAAATACATCAGTGAATTTTGTAACAGGTATCGCTTCGATATTGTACACTGCACCAACAGCAAATGATGATTATATTTTCACTGTAGCAGTTACATTATCAACTGGAGTGGCTGCAGATCCGTCATTCCAATATGTTGAATTCACAGGGAGTGATAAAAGTATTGATGTGAATGTGGCAGCAAAACTTGTTTTTACACGTTCAATCAAAATCAATGCAGTACTTCTTGATCCCAATACATTCTATACAAGAGATGGTTCCTCACTACTGATTGAGGGACTGCTGGATGATAATGGACAGGGTTTAGTTATAAGCAATATTGATTACCAGATCTCTATCACAGGTGGTGGATCTACTATCAACCCAATTAATGGTACGACAGATGTATCTGGAGCATTCAGCTATACAATTCCATTTTCACTGGCTAATTTTCTAGATCCAACGGATATTATTGTAGCAATATCATTCCCAACAAGTACAAATATTGCACCCAGTACATCTAGTGATACAATAAAGGTGAACAGTATCATTGGAGCTATTAATGGACTTCCCTCTCTGGGTAATGGTACACATATAGTGAATACCATGTACTGGCCATCAGGGGATAATACCATCACTGTTTCGGGTACTGTCACTGATAATAATGGATTTTTAATATCTACACTGGGAGTTAATTTGAATCTAAATACTAAGACAGAGCCTGGGCTTGCATGGGCAACTCATACAAATGTATATTCAGATTCAACAACCACAGATGGATCTGGTGCATTTACATTTACACTCGTTATTCCAGAACTTGGATTCAATATAGAATGGTTGACTGTGAATATCACACTTGTTGATACAGCTAAATGGTTACAACCTGCATCTCCTGTCACACAAGAAGTTGTGACATTCATGTACCTCAGAAATAATCAAATACAAAGAGTGGTGGAACAGAACTCATCAGGAGGATATCTCAGTGTTACAGAGGGTGCAGTCGGATTTACCTTCCCAGCATTATTGAATGATACATTCAACAGCTATGTGATAAATCCCACTCTAAATTATAATATATCTGTATTTGATACTGTATTCAACAGACCCGCCCTGGGATTGAATGTAAAAGGCATTATATCAATTTATGATAATAATAATGCTCTTTTCGATACACAGACAATATTCAATACACAGGTTACGCTGGCAAATCAGGGAAGTTTCAAAATTAATTTCGGTGATTTCCTCACGCTTGCACAGTATAATCCCTCAATAATTCGTGATGGATACACTTATACAATATCAATCACACTGAATGAGGGAAATGCAGGTATGATTACTGAAAATTATATAGAATCATATGTAACCTTTGGTCCTGATGAAATAGGACCTAAGATCAGTAATACAGTGGTTGGAAATGCTACGGGTACTGTAAATGATCTCCTGATAAATGTAAAGCTTGATATTTCATTTAGTCGTGCAGATAATATAAGATCTGTATTGTTATTCTATAGATTATCAGATAATACTGGTGCAGATATATACACAGATGCAGTATTCACTGCTTTATTCACACAGGTAGATATTATAGCTTCATATGATATTGCTTCAACAACCTATTCCTTTACCATACCATTTTCAGGTCATGGAAGATGGGTTGAGTTCTACGTGGTGATTTCTGATCTGGCAGGTTGGGGATTGCTATCAGATGGTAGTACTAATCTTGCAAATGACTATGGATGGGATAGTGCCTATTCACTCACTGATACTATTGCAAGTCAATCCTTACCATTTAAACTAAAAATGGGTGATACATCCATAACTGATGTTGCACTGGAGGATGTTGTTAATATCAATGGTCAGGACATCAGTATATCAAATAACGTTACAAAAGGTGAGCTTATTGTAATTACATTTGATCTGGTTGATGATGCATCTGGATATGCTTCTGTTGTAATACACTATCAGATTATTGAATATGATCCAGATACTGGAGAGATAATCTCAACTTCTGCAATAGTCACGGTCACAATGCTAGTTGAAAATGTATACATAGGATATACGCGATATACCTATACATTCAATACAACAGAGATTGTAATGGACTGGTTCATGCAACTTGACTACTCCTTTGAATACACAGACAATGTTGGAAACAACGCTCAAACACCATTCATATCATCATATATTCAGGGAAATCCAGATGTTAAGAATACATGGGTCAATGATGAGGTTGAGCCACAGGTATCATTCAATCAGACTCTGTTCACCGAGTACAATAATCTCAATGAAACAGTACTTGTTAATCCCAATGAATGGGAGATATATAACACAACAACAGTACTGGTCACATACAATATTACAGATGGATCTGGATCTGGTATAAAACATGTATTTGTAGTATTCTGGAATATTATCGAACAGAATGGAGTAACTACCTATGTACTGGTGGCAAATATCACAATGGTACTCGATGGTATAATTGTACAGGAATACAATAATGGTACCTCATTGCAGGCAGTTAATGATCCGGTTGGAGAATATTACCTGTTGGTATTTGAGATCCCAAACAACCTTCTGATAAGCAATACAAATGTTACATGGACGGTATATGTAACTGATGTGGCAAATACAGTGACTACAGTCAATGATGTTGCAGATACCAATCTAGATCCAATCAGATTGAATATTGTTGATAAGCCAAAGCCACCACTTATCGATGTGATAATCACAACAGATGAGAATGGAAATGTAATCACTGA
>JAJRQD010000249.1 GCA_024280435.1 archaeon
AGAGTGAATTCAAAATGCTATTCTCTGCAAACGAAGCAAGTATTATTGATAAATTGCCTGTAAATCCAGCAGTATTCTTCTTCTCTTTTATTTTCATAGCAGTGATATACAGGAAAAAATTAAACTGAATTAAATATTTACGGCAGACTTTTTAATTATTATTATAATTTTATTTTGATTTTTCTCAAGTTAATCTAGAGATTTGATATAATAATTAATGTTCGGTATAGGTTACTTTGCCATCTTTGGTGATGGTTGCAACGGAATGTCTCAATGCCCAGCAAGATAGCACAACTCCAACAGGTAGTGATGCAGGATGACGGGCAGCCATCTCAATATTGACATCTATCACTGTTTCGCCATCTCCTACACCCATAGGACCTATTGGTAGCTGATTAACCAGTTCTTTCATTTTAACCTCTAGTTTGGCAATCCTCTCATCAGTATGTCTCTCACCCACAGGCTTGAGTAATGCCTTCTTGGCCATATTCATCACATAATCCTCTCCGCCACCGATTCCAATACCTAGACGATATGGGGGACATCCCTGTGGACCTGCTTCTGCAACTGCATCAATTGCAAATTGAAGTGCACCCTCTAGACCCAGACCTGGCTTCAACATACCAAGTTTGGCAATATTTGATGAACCACCACCCTTGTTCATTGCAGTGATCTTAAGATCTGAACCCTTAACAAAATCAATATACAGAATTGGGATATGTCCCCTTGGATCCACATTATTCTTGGTGTTACCATCAAACATATCAATTGTGTTTGGCCTCAGTGGTACTTCTGTGGTTGCTCTGATTGTGGCCTCTCTTAATAAGTTTCTCAATTCACTCTTGATTGGGAAATCATCACCTACCTCAAGAACAAAATTAACAATTCCTGTATCCTGACACATTGGTAAAGAACCATCTCTGGCAAGATCAACATCATCAAGAATATTGGTCATCTGCAATAATGCACCCTCATATTGTGCTGCATTTGTCTTTATATCTTCCATTGCCTTTGTCACATCATGTGGCAATGCAGTAGCAGATCTTCTCAGAAGTTCTACTCCGGTATCAATAATTTGCTGTTCTAAACTCAATGTGATTCCTCCAACATCTCAGTTACTTTTTTCTTCATTTCTTCTGCTTTCTCCATGGTTTTTGCTGCATTCTTGGTGAAGAAATTATTTCCATGTGCATCTATACCAACCATCAACGGTCCATAATCTTCAACTTCCAGTACCCATAGACATTCTGGCATTCCAAGTAATTCTAACCAGTGTACCTCCACTACTTTTTTAACTTTGTTAGCAGCTAGAAGTGCAGCACCACCTGTGAACATACCATATACCGCACCGAATTCTTTACAAGCAGCAGTGGTGCGTTCACCCATACCACCCTTTCCAATTATTAATTTAGTTCCAAAAGCCTTGATAAAATCATCCTGGAATATCTCCATTCGAGTAGATGTGGTAGGACCACCTGCAACCATTTTCCATTCATCACCCTTTTTTTTCATTATGGGGCCTGCATGGTAGATAGCAAGTTTTGAAAAATCAACAGGTAAGGTTTCACCTTTGTTGTACATTGATAATGCATGTTTATGAGCATCATCTCTTGCAGTTACAATCTGACCGGTGACATATATATTATCACCGACTTTAAGCATTTTAACATCCTCCTCAGTCAGAGGAAGCTGTAGTTTGTAAATTGCCATATTAATCAATTAACAACATAATCTAGATTTATTAAGATACTCTGTATGACTGAGGAATGTTAGTTATAAAATATATAATTCGTAAGCATTTGTTCAAAAATATCTCTTTATTCTATTTAACTGATCCTTCGTATGATTGAATGTACAAAATATACACAAATACTATAATTATAGTTCTTGACGATTGTACTTTTATTTTTTTTAATCTATATTTAATCTAATCTTTCATCGTGATACTTTTTTAACTCGAAATCTTTACAAAAATTTATGGAAGATTGTATTTTTTGCAAGATCGTCTCTGGCGAGATTCCATCCAATAAAATCCACGAATCCGATCACGTCTATGCTTTTATGGACATATCACCAATTTCAAAGGGGCACTGTCTTTTTATACCCAAAGTACATGCTGAGAAAATGCATGAAGTAGCAGATGAAACACTGAGTGAGATACTTATAATGATAAAACAAGTTATTAATGCAGGCGTTTTTGAAAATTACAATGTACTCCAGAATAATGGTATCATCGCACATCAGGAGGTCAAACATGCACACTGGCATCTGATACCCAAGGAACACTCTGATGAGGGCTTAAAGCTGGAATGGAAGCCAAATAAGGAAATTGAACAGACTAGAATTGCAGACAAGATCAGAGCCAATCTACTGTTTGAATTTGAATAGTTATTTTATGAGTAAATAATACTTATTTTTTAATTTCAAGTATCAATTACTAGGAATTTTACACTCTTTGTGTATTTTTTTCAATAGAAATAATGATTATACATAATACTTAAATGAATTGTATTTTTAATTCATACATGAGATTTTTTCCAAATGAAAATGTATCAGAAACGAGAAATTCAATGTTTATTGGTTCAGAGATTACTGGACCTGCTGATTTTTTCAATTATTCATACACAACTAATCGTTTCTGGTTCAAGATTGCCGGACCTGTTCTCATATTAATACACAAATTATTTTTCAGGACAAAAGTTGTTGGATTGGAGAATATTCCAAGAGCTAGGAATTTTATTATCATGGCAAATCATGTTAGTCACGCAGATAGCTTCTTTGCAATACCTCCTGTATGGAAATTAACAGATAATTTCCATTTTATTGGTGATGAGAAACTATTCAAAAACCCAGGATTCAGAATACTTGCAGCCATGTTCAATGTATTTCCAGTACGTAAAGGAATGAAATCTATGAAAATTGTCGACTATGCGATTGCAAGGGTAAATAATGGAGATAATCTATTATGGTATCCAGAGGGACAGAGGCACAAAAATCCAAAAGAAAACAGATGTAATCCAGGAAAACTTGGATCTGGAAAAATGGCACACAATGTAAATGCACCTATTATTCCGGTATTTCTCAGTGGGCCTGAATTTGTCATGCCAGTTGGAAAAAGAGTGGGTTGGGGTAAGAAATTCAGATCTCTTGATGTACTGATTAAATATGGAAAACCAGTATACCTTGATGACCTGAAAGAATTACCAAATTGCAAAGAGACATCTCAGAAAATAGTTAACAGGATCATGGAAGCTATCGAGGAATTAAGACCAAAAGGCCAATATATTGATCAGTCACACAAGATTTGAATTAATGTATATTAGTATAAACTCATCATCTTATTTGTACATACAAATTTTAAGTTGTGAAATTAATCAATTTCACACGCTCCGGTGAGATGATGTCACCACTACTCCATTGAATGTGTTTTAATACATTCTCTGGGGCTACTTTTCCCATTATATTTATTGCTCCATTAATATCTGCATTTATCT
>JAJRQD010000250.1 GCA_024280435.1 archaeon
GAAATAGTTGACATAATCAAGATAATTGTAAAACAGTTTATTTCGTGGATCATCAATGAATGCATGCCTTGTTTCTGATGATTCACCCCAATTACCCTGTTTTATCAGGTTCATTATTTTAGATCTACCAATTGTGGAGAACCCTGGACATGGAGGACCACCAATGACTACATCAACCTTATCTTTTTCAATTCTCTTCCCAAAATCTTTTGGTGAAATTTTGGTTATATCCTCACATATGATTCTTTCAGGATCAGATTCTGGAAAATTGTACAGGTAAGATTTAATTGCATTAATCTCAAAATCAATACCCCCAACCATATGAAATCTGTTGTCTAGAGATTTGAATCCAAGTGATAAGCCACCACATCCACAGAAAAGATCGATTACAGAGAATTTGTTTCTCTCACTCACTAAATAGATTAGATATTAACACAATAAAAAAATAATGATGCTATTTCATGTATTTTAACATGTTATTATGAATTGGTTGTAATAATGATACTGGTATGAATTGTTTATTATTGATGGAGTTCTCTGATCCATTTTGTTACATCTGTGGGTGGATTGTATAGTGCAACAATTTTCAGATCCAATTGACTTATTGGGAGCCTTTTCTCAATATTATTACGTTCACAGTAGATTCTGTAATGTTCTCTACACATATTGAACAGGTTGAGAGAGAACTCTATTGTGTTTTTTAGTTCAGATTTGAATTTATCCTCATCCCAATCATCAAAATGGTACAGAGATAGTCTTGCATAAAATATTTTTATGATCTGTCTTATCCTTATATTCTTCACATGATCCATTATTGTCACATCAAATTCATTGTAATCCAATTCATAATCAAGGTCAAGTTCTTTTAATGGGTTCTGTAAATACTCTAGGAACCATATAATCGCATTCTCACTGTGGCTCCATGCTCTTTCAAGAATATTCAACGCAATATCCTGTACTGAGAAGAGTATCTGAATGAGTTTCTCGTCACCTTTTAACAGTTTGGCAGCCCAATAAAGCCTGGAAATCGCATGCCGATCATTTGCATTGCCTTTGAAGATAAATCTACTTGAGTTTATTTTATTTTTTTTCTCATCAACCCATCTGTAGTTAATATATTCTCTGCATTCAAATGCTAACCATAACATCTCTCCCTTTGATCCAAAAAGGTAGGGTGGTAGATCCCTGGTATATTTCCATACTATTATTGCTCCCTCTACATCTGATTTTGGTGAATATTCATATTTATCTTTCAGTGAATTCAATTCATCTCTCATATTTTCAATATCAATATATACACTTGGAATATTTTTAATTCTTATCCCATTACCGGTGATGTCTGCCTCTACATCTATTTCTATGAAATATTTTTCTATATCTTCTTCATTGATTGTCTCAAGGTTGGCTATTCTCTTGAATTTTTCCAATTGCATCATTTTACCCCCTCTATTAGTGTTTCAAGTGTCTCTCTCAATCCTGCTGCTTCCTGTACATTCATGATTATACTTGATATTGCCTCTACTCTTCCTTTTTTTCCAAGATTATTGTCAATTATGGAATTTATGGTGTCATTGATCTTCTCTACCTCTCTCTCATTTGGTACTTCAGAGGTATCAAAATATATTGCAAAACGCCTATTAATCTGATCTGATAGTTCAACCATATCTTCATAATCAAAATTATGATCATAATCAATATTGATCATTAGATCATGTACAAAGGATCCGAACATCGAATATGAGAAAACTATCTGATATATCAATTTCTTTAAGAGTTTTTTGTTACCTTTTAGATTATCATTTGACAGAAAAGATTTGAAGCCTTTCACGGCCTCATCAAGAAAGATAGTTGGATACTCTACATTCGGGACAACATCAAGAACAATATTTCTGTATGAACCATATTTTGATGAATATTTTTCACTATTGAAATTTATCCATTTGAAATTGAAGTCACTCTCAACCATTACATTATCAAGTATTAGTCTCCATGGTCGAACATTGATTTTTGATAACCTTGTACTATCCACACCTGAACCTTTTGTAACATAAAAATTGAGTGTTCCTACACCCGACACTTCTTTTTTAAAAAGCGATATTTTGGTTGTGTCATCTGTAATTATCCTAACGGATTTTCTATATCTGGTGCGTGGAAAATTGATCACGCACATTAAGTTATGATTATTACTATTGAGCTTTTCAGTCAGATCATTCTCAAGATCTATGGTTAGGTTAATTTCATCAAATTTATCAACTGTTTCCCTAATTTTTATTGTGAAGCTATTAATATCAATATCAAAGAGATCATTCTCAAGAACTGCTATATCATCAATGATAAAGCCATCATATTCCAGATTAAGATTGAATAATGATATTGGGCTCATAGAATCACCTCTTCATACTCTAGAGCAATTTTTGCCTCGGAATAATATTCCGGTAGTTCTTCTATCTTAACGGTGAAGTCATAACTATTGTCCTCAAGAATATCAGTGATATTCCCATCAATTTCCTGATTATCATAACATATTTTCATTGGTGCCTCAATTTCACCAAGAGATTTATCAAATTCATCCAGTAACTTTGCTGAAATTTTTAATTTCCAATTTTTAGATGAGTTTTTACTTCTTTTAATTTCCACATGTTCATATATGTAGCTATTATTTCTGGTTTTATCTATACTTTTAATTCTTATACCCTTTCCTGATCCTCCTCCACTGTTTGATCCTTTTGTACCAATGCTTCTCCCTTTTCCAGTATGTGATGGAAACATGGCAATCAATTCCCTTGGTAAATCATCATCAGTATCATCCTCGATCTCATCAAGTAACCATGATACATCCGAGAATTTTTGCAGTATTTTGCTTAATTCTGTGTCTGCACCTGAATTTTGACCATAAACCTCTCTCAACTGTGATTTCTTGTAATTCCAATCATCATGAGATGGTGTTTCCGCATATCTTAGAAAATCATCAAATAATTTGAAATGTTCACTATCCGCATCATCTCGGAATATTTTGATTGCTTCACCTGCAAGAACAATTGCAAAATATCTGTCTGAACCACCTGGATTTCCCACTTTCTTGTATTTGACCACTGAGTTTGCTCCCCTGATCCATGCAATCCTGTTATCCATAGATGTGTTGACGGATTTATCATAATGTCCTAGTTTCATACAGAACATATTCGCATAACTGTGTTCCCGATATGTTTTTCTCTTTCTTTTCTCAGGAACCAGTGGAAATTTAACATCCAATTCTTTATGGATAATATTCTTTGGAGGGTTATCCTCATCAGAATCAAGTACTTTTCTCAATATATGTGCAAATGGGAATATAGTTTCTGGAATATTATCAGAATCTAGTTTTTCCTCTCCATTTATATCAACAGTTACCGATAATTTATTGAGAATTAACAGGGGCCAGAACCATTTGTAAATGTGTTCAGTGAACTCATTCTGATATAATTGTAAGTTACCTGTTTCAAGTTCATCGACACCCATAATTATTATTGATGTCCCAATCCTTCCTTTTCTCTTGTTAATTATGTTTTCAGGTAAAAATGATAGCTTATCAGTACTGTCAAACCACACTGATTCAGCATATTCTCTTCTTCCATCAAAAATTTTGTATATCCCAAATTCACCTATCCCATCATACCCATCATTCTTAATTGTATGTGATCCAAGATTTGATAGTCCAAATAATCTGTACTGTTTCTTATTTTTTTCATTATTGTGTGTGTATGACAGGAATAATACCGTGTTGAGTTTGGAAAATTTCCAGAAAACTGATTTTCCCATACCATATGATCCTCCCTTACCCTCAACATCACCTTTTTTGGAGAGACCAGAATCTCTGCACAAAGCAGAGAATGGAGAATCCACATTTTCCTCTTTTGGCAACTCATCTCCATAGAGGCCTGTTGTGTTAAAGTCATGTATTGTCAAAAGAGAAAATTTAGAATTTAATCCATTAAAATAGTTATCTAGTTCTTTATTTGTATATTTGATCAAACCACTATTTTTCAGATGATTGAGAAGTATATTATTATGATTAATTACCTCTGTAAATTTAAGTTTCTCGGATTTATTCAGTATCTGATAATGAAAATTCATCTTACATTCATGGTCTGAGGAAATAATTCCACTTTCTAGCGCTTTTAATCTTGAATCATTGCTATTTTGTATTGATTCTCTTACAAGTGATTCAAAGCTGTTTGAGAAATTTCTCTCCGTCCCATCTCTGAAGATTCTTCTTGGTCCATTTTTTTCAAATACCCAATTAAAACTGTACCCAGACATTATATTAGATTTCCATTGCATTTAATTTAAGGTTTATTTGCATAAAATTATTTTTTGTTAATTTTATAATAAAAATCAACCTTTTAATTAACATTAGATGGCCCGTGTTCATTTGATGTTTTAATTGTTTAATATCAATAATATTTTTTGTATCTACAATTATAAAGAATTATGGATAATAGATACAGAGTGATTGACCTTTTCTGTGGATGTGGTGGCTTATCACTTGGTATTAAATCAGCAGACGAGAGATTTGCAATCATGGGTGCATTGGATTTTGAACCAAAGGCTATTGATATGTTCAGATTCAATTTTCAATCAACAGATGATGATAAGATCATATGTGGTGATATACTGGAAACATCACCTAAGTTATTCAAAGAGGCATGTTCTATTGATGTGAAGATAGATCTTATAATTGGTGGTCCTCCATGTCCTGGCTTCTCCACAATTGGTAGATCTAAAATAATGAACCTGATAAAACAGGGTAATTGGGGTGAATCATCAGAAACAAGGCATGCATTCATTGATGATCCACGAAATAAACTGTTTTACAATTATCTTGATTATGTCAACTATTTC
>JAJRQD010000251.1 GCA_024280435.1 archaeon
CTCATCTGCCACAGTCTCTATCCTCTCAGATGCCAGTTTTGATTGATCTGATAATTTACGCACATTCTCTGCAACCACTGCAAATCCTCTACCATAATCACCTGCTCTGCTTGCCTCTATTCCTGCATTTAATGCAAGTATATTTGTCTGAAGTGCAATCTGAGATACTTCCTGTGTATTCAACTGTATTTTCTTGACAATATCATCAACTAACCTCTCCATATCATGAAGATCTTCATTGATATTTGAGATCAGCTCTGTTTGGGATGTGGCACCATCTGACATCGCCTGTGAAGTACTTGCAACTTCCTCAGCACTTGCATTCACTTCCTCTGATGATGAATTAAGCTCCTCTGCTGTGGATCCCATGATCTCAATCGCATTCTGTAAAGAAATGATCTGCTTCTCAGTATCATCAAGTATATCATTGATAAAACTAGATATGCCACCAAATATATTATCTTTCATTATATTCTCTGAGGTTATTCTGGCTGATTTATGGCCACTTAACTGTTTATCTTTAATCTCTCTCATCTCAACAAAGAAATTATCAATCAACCTAAAAATAGAGATTACTAGTAGTATAAATGCAAATGTTCCGAACATACTTGTAAGAAATTGTTCTCCTGCACCTACCTCATTACTGTTTGTACTGATTGATTGGAAGCAATCTGTAGAATCGCTCCATTCTGTGCATTAATATATTGTATCAGAATAGCTCTGAATGTGACTTGCCATCTGAAATCATGATAATTGTTACCTATAATTATTCTACCAATAATAAAAGTGATGAGAGGAACAACAAAAAAAGCAAAAATTAATACCATAATGAATGCTTCTACACCCAGTTTTGTATACATTATACTGTAAAAATAAATTACCCAAATAACAAAAATTAAAATTGGGTTTGTTATTGTATCTAGTTTTGATCTGCTTGAATTGATACTCATTAAGCAATGTTAACCATGTAACTATTGAAATCGTTATTCATTTTAATTTTATAATTTATTCAATTTAATAGCTAATTTTCATCAGAATTATTTATGTGTACAAATTTCAAGTTGTGATGTATGGGATCTGAAAATGCATGATTCAATTTTAAACTCAGTAAAAATAATATTAATGATATTCAAAGTAAAATATAATTTAAATAAATTTTAAATACCAATTTAATTCGGATTACACAACACTTTATTAAAGAATTGTATATTTTATAAATTATGAAAAAAATAAAAATATTAATAGAGGGAATTGGGGGAATAGGAGGCTTATTAGCCGCAAGTTTGATTAAAAATAATCACTATGTATCTCTTGTAACAAATAATGAAAAAATAACAAATGCAATAAAATCAGAAGGAGTAAAAGTTAAATCACCACAGGGTACAGTACAGTTCTACACTGATGTATATACAAAATTGGAAGAACTTAAAGGAAATAAATATGATATCATAATGTTGTTGATGAAAGCCAATGGAGTAATGAATGCAGCTAGACAAAGTATTGAATATCTTGAAAAGGATGGATATATGATTTCCTTTCAGAATGGTATTGTAGAGGATGAGCTGTTAGAAATACTTGGACATGATAAATTGATATCTGGTATAATCGGCTTTGGTGGCACTATGGTGAGGCCTGGAGTATATAACAAGACATCAAATGGTAGTATTCATATAGGAGAGCTCACAGGTGAGATCACTGATAGACTGAATGTATTAAAAGAGATACTTGATCCAGTAGATGAAGTAGTGATCACTGATAATATCAGAGGTGCACTATGGTCCAAATTGGCTATAAATGCCACAATTAATGGTATGGGAGTGCTCACAGGCCAAACATTGGGTGAGATGCTGAAAAATCGTAAAAACAGAGATATATTCTTAAATATATACAGAGAAGTGATTGATACAGCCATTGCAAATGGAATAGTACCTGAAAGAATTACAGCAGATCCAATGCTATTGTATAAACCAATCGACGCAGGTAGATTCACTTCATTCAAAAAAGATATGATCATTAAAATAGTTGCTAGGAAACATAAAAATATAAAATCATCCTCTCTTCAGAGTATTGAACGCGGTAGAAAAACAGAAGTGGACTATATAAATGGATATGTTATAAAACAAGCAGAAAAATATTCTATCAATGTTGATTACAATAAAAAGCTTGTCGAGATGGTCCATGAAATAGAAGAGGGCAAAAGAAAGATACTAGCAGAGAATACCAATGATATTTAGAATTTATGGGGCATCTCCAAAAGTACCTTGATGGAGTAGTGGATAATTGTACATCATAATTTCTGAATAAGTTTGAAAATAAATCAAAGCAACTTTTGATTATTTAATTAACTACTATTTATAAGTAATAAAATCATTATCTTTTTTATCAGATTAATATGGTATTTGATGCTTAATCTTATATTTTACAAATATTTAAATTGTACGTGGAAAAGCTATTACTTGAGAATCCATTTCTGTTATTAGGGCTATTTCTAGTTTTTGGATATATTCTTAGTATTATCATGAATAAGATAAAAGTGCCCACAGTAGTGACATATCTCATTTCTGGAGCAATACTGGCAAATACATTATTCAGAGATGTGGATCTTGCAATAATTATGGAAGATTGGTTTGATATATCTGAAAATCTAGCTCTAGGGTTGATTGGATTCAAGATTGGTACAGAATTGAAGGGTAAATTATTAAAAACAAATCGTAATTTCATTATCAAAGTACTATTTTATGAGGTGTTCTTTACTCTATTCACTGTATTTGCCATTATATTTCTATTTACACAAGATTTCTTACTTGCATTGATTCTAGGTGGATTAGCTACTGCAACAGCACCTGCTGCAACAATAGAAGTTTTGCGTAAATTGAGAGCTAAAGGTACACTCACACAGAGAATACAGTGGATACTTGCCTTTGATGATGTACTGGCTGTGATCATTGTAGAAGGTATATTTGTATATCTACTGATCTCATCAGGAGGAACTATCACAATAATTCTTTTCATGAAAAGTCTTTATCATGAGATTGGCCTTTCATTACTGATAGGTGGCTTCATTGGTCTAGCACTTGATGCTATTGTTGAGAGAATGGACGATGATCTGGAAATGATGGAGTTATCTGTGGCAGTAATTATTGCGTCAGTAGGTGTGGCAGTATATATTGGAACATCAGTTGTGTTAACCACTATGACTATCGGAGGGGTAGCTACTAATAAATCAGGTGATAATTATGAGAGGGTGCAAGATCTTTTAGAATATATAATGGCACCGATAATAATGATTTTCTTCGTACTTGTAGGTGCCAGATTAACAGTTGGAGATCTTAATCCATTTCCATGGATTGCCATCATATATTTGATAGGTAGATCATTTGGTAAAATAGTAGGAGCCTATTACGGATCCAAAAAGGTATGTAACAATCCGGTAATTCAGAAAAATCTTGGATTTGGATTACTCAGTCAGGGGGGTGTGGCTCTGGGCCTAGTTGCTATTGCGGCAGAGATCCTCACAGAGCTTGGTAAGGCAGAGCTTGGTCACCAGATAATCTCGATTGTAATCATATCTACAATTATTTCTGAGGGATTAGGTGCAGTCACTACTGAATATGCAGTGAGAAAGGCAGGAGAGGCAAACAAACTGGAGAACAAGAATGAGCACCGTTCTCACTTTCCACCGGGATTGAAGCAGCTAACTGACCTGATGTACAAGAACCACAGAGAGATCTGTTCTGATGGTTGCAATTTATGTGATATTCAGGAATATTTTGTCAATTCTGAGGAAGTTAAGAAGCAGTAGCTGATTTTAATAGTGAATTGATTATTCAATAATTCAAATGATTAAATTCAGTTAAATTAAAACAATATTCTATAAGTAACTAAGGTAAATATATTAGCAATTCTTTAATTATATCAATATATGGTATTTAGTAATTGGAAGAGATTATCATTTAAAAATAAAATAATGATACCAATGTTTGCGGTGGCAATTATTCCTATAATTTTTCTTGGAACTACGAATTTAAATGCAATTAGCAATGCAGAAACCCTGGCAATTGATAATGTGAATGAAGAATCATTGAATAAATTAACTGTGTTGGCAGTAAATCAGGCAAGCACTATAAATGAATTTTTTAATGAAAGGTATTCAGAGATAATTGAGATGAGTACTAGAAACTCATTGATCTCTAAAATTGCAGTACTTCTTGATAATCAAGATGTAAATTACAATAAAACCTATACAGAGGTAAATTCTTATCTTTCTAATGTGATGAAACTCGATAATAATTATATGAGGATAATGCTTGTTGCAAAAAATGGTTCGGTATTGATTTCTGCATTTTCTGATGATGCAAAAGAATATATGCTAGCATGGGGAGAGAAGATTGGATTACCAAATTCATCATATGCAAACAAAGAATACGTGCAGAATTCACTTGCAAATAAAGATACGATACAGTTTTACGATTTCAAATCCTCTACTTATGGGTTCAAAACCATTGATCTTGCATTTCCAATTTTATCATACACAATTACATATAATTCAAGTATTATCGCAACATTTCATTTTTCAATTAATCTTGACAAAATATATGAAAAAATATATCATGAGAATGCTAATGGAGATGTAGATAATGAATACTACCATGAAATTGGCCTTGGAGAGACCGGAGAGGTATATTTAGTGAATAAAGATGGGTATATTATCTCGCCATCAAGGTTCTTTGACAAAATCGTATGGCTACAAAAGATAAAAAATGTAGGTGTATCTGGAGCTATTAACAATGGAATCACAAGCAGTGTGTATGATGATTACAGAGGTACCAAGGTAATAGGTGTTGGAATATTACTTAGCCCTGTATCTACTGATAATCGATCTACTGGATTGATTGATAGTACGGCAAGTGCAGATATACCATGGATACTTCTATCAGAGATTGATTATTCCGAGGCAAATGCAATAATAGTTGACATAACGGAATTAAATCAGAAAAGCTTCAATCTGATGAGAATAATAGTTGTTGTATCCATAGTCTCAATATTGATGATAAGTAACTGGTTGAGTGGTAATTTAACCAAAGGATTGTATATCCTTAAAAAATCAATGGAGAAAGGATCTTCTGGTGATCTTAGAATGGATAAAGAAGAAAAGAACAATATGGATAAATTGTCCCTGTATCAGGATGAGGTGGGACAATTATCTCAATCATATAATTTTCTGATAAATAGTATAAGAGATGTAATTGAAGAGACACAGGTTTCTGTTGGAATACTGACTAATACTAGTGAGGATCTTCTCACTGGTACTGAGGAGATAAATGCAAGTGCTGAGGAAGTTGCAAGTACCTCACAGGCGATGTCAGATGGTGCAACCACTCAAACAGAGTTAATATCTGAGGTAAATGAGAATTTGATCAGTATGCAACAAATTGTTGATGATATTGTCAAAAAGATACAGTTGAATACACAGGAAGTATCTCAGATTGCACTTCAGACAAACATACTTGCATTAAATGCAGGAATAGAGGCAAGCAGAGCAGGTGATTATGGTAGAGGATTTGCAGTGGTTGCAGAGAATGTGCGTAAATTATCAGATCAATCAAAACTGGCATCTGAGAGGATAGAGACTGTGGCAGATGAG
>JAJRQD010000252.1 GCA_024280435.1 archaeon
GGGATAGAATATTATAAACAAATATTTATGAATAGGTAAATATGGATTTCATATTTGTAACACATTATTGAATAATATTGATTATAATACAATGTCCCCTTGCTTGATTACATTTAATATATTACTTCGATTAGTAAGGACCTTAATATCCTCAAGAGGATTAGCTTTAAGTGTTATCATATCAGCTTCATATCCTACTTTTAGCATACCTGATTTTGGTGCCCTACCTCCAAGAGTAAGTGGACCATTTCCAGTTGCCGCAACAATTGCATCCATAGGTGTCATACCCAATTCTACCAGATATTGTAATTCCATTGCATTCTCACCATGCAAAAATATACCCTTGGGTCCAGATACAAATATATCAGTGCCAACAGCTATTTTCACACCTTTTTTAATTGCCATTCTGATAGCATTGGCATGTTGATTACTAAGTGCTTTTATCTTTTTAACTGCATAATCAGCCACACCCATCTTCTCTGCATTTGCAATCAGTTTCTCAATAACATATCGTGTTGGTACCAGAATAGTACCCTTCTCAAGCATTATATCCGCAAGTTCCTCTGTCAGGTATGTTCCATGATCAATTGTAGTCACGCCTGCCTCTATTGCCGAACGAATACCAGCTTCACCATGACAATGTGCTGCAATTGCAACCTCTGATCTCTTTGCTTCCTCTACAATAGCACGTTGTTCCTCAATAGAGAATTGCTGATGCATCGGATGATCAATCTTGCTCATAACACCACCAGAGGCACAGTATTTAATCACCTCAGCGCCTTCTCTCAACTGCTTACGAACTGCCTTCAAACATTCAGATACACCATCGCATAGTATGCCAAATCCCTGACTATTCATATTCATCACAAAATCAAGGGAAATATTGTGAATATCACCATGCCCACCTGTTGTGGACAGAATATCTCCGGCTGCATATATTCTTGGCCCAGGGATCACACCCTCCTGTATCACCTGGTTGAGTGCAATACCATTACCACCTACCTCCCGAACAGATGTGAAACCTGCTTTGAGGGTCTCTTTGACATCCCATGTGGATCGTAATGCAGCAACACTTGATTTAGTGAAGATTGTCTCCTCTACCGCGGCTCTATAAATACCTGAATAATGAATATGTGTATCCCACATCCCAGGCATCAGCACTTTGCATTCTATTGTATCAATTGCAGATGGGGCATGTTCTTTTGGGCCCACATAGATGATCTCATTTTCCTTTGTGACCAGAGTATAATTCTCATAGAAAGAACCATCACCTGCAATCATTATCTCAGCATGGATTTTTAAACTCATCTAATAGTTGTTCTATAAACAATAATATAAGATTTGCTAGGGAGGATACTGTAGTTAAGACAAAATCATTTTTTATTTAATATTTCTTGATATTAAAGCATTTTTCAGGTATCAAATAGAATGCATTAAGGATCATATTGAATGAAATGCCATTATTTTACTGAAAGTGTAATGAATTGTATATTTATCAATGCTTCCGCTAGTGAAAGTCTAACTACCACAATTCCATAAATGTCCATGGAACTATTTGATCATCAGAATTGATGACATCCATTTCAACTAATCTAACTGCTACATCAGTACTGCTAGGATCATCATAATTTTTAATTCTGCTGACATAAAAAAAACAAATATTAGTATAACAACAGCTAAATGATGATATTTTACACTGTTGGTATTCCAAATTTTCAACATGAATTTAATTAAAAAGTGAAATTTATTTATATTTTCATGTAATTTTAATAAATAGTTTTATTTATTAATATAATGTCCCGACCTTAACATATTACTTGACTATTTTTGGAGTTGCAATATTGTTTAAAATCAGTTTATTCAATCCCTCGTCCCTCAAATATGAAGGTAGTCTATCTACTAGAAATAGCAGCAGCAAAGTTATCGAACCCTATATCCAGGGATAAATAATGATTTTAGTCCAATTGCAAAATATAACTAATATTTTTAATAATTGTATGATTACTATCTTAGTTCTTTTAAATGGTAAAACTCAATCTAATAATGTACATGTATTTTATTGCATGTGATTCTGTTTAGATACAAATTATACAGAATTTTCAGTGTAAAAGCACCGTAGAGTAGCGGTTAACTCGTTGGGCTCATAACCCAAAGATCGGCAGGTTCGAATCCGCCCGGTGCTATTATTTACGATACATAAAGGTGATACATGACTTTTATTGTTTTATCCAAGTATAATTCATAAATATAAAAATCTCTATAATTATTCATTCTACACTATCAAAACACATTTTAATCTAACAGAGGATTATACAGGTGCAATAAATATAATGAAGAAAGTAGCCCCAGAGAATGTATTAGATTCAATGTAGCAGTGGTGACATCAGCAGAGTGTGTGAAATTCACAACTTAAAATTTGTACGTACAAATAAGATGATAAATTGTTGAATATAAATTTCTTGAATAATAGCATTATATTCTTTTGTGCGTTATTAAATTATCACAATAAATTAATAAATATTTATTAATACTAAAATTTTTTGTTTTTTAATGAGTAATAATATCATTTCATTTGATGGTGTTTACAAAATATTCAAGGGCACTGTTGATTCTGTTGCACTTGATAATCTCAGTTATGATATACCCAAGGGTAAGCTTATAGCTATTTATGGACCATCCGGTTCTGGTAAATCAACATTCTTGAAATGTGCTGGAAATATATGGAAGCCAACTACTGGTAGGATTTTTTTTGAAGATGAACCAATTCATAATTACAACGATAAAGATTCTTCTCATTATAGAATCCATAATGTTGGATTTATATTCCAGGAATTAAATCTAATACCATCACTGAATGTAAAAGAGAATATTGAGTTACCAATGCATCTCAGTAAAAATAAAGATAAAAAAATGATAAATGCAAGGATCGATACATTACTTGATAAATTTGGTATATCCAGATATAAAAAATCATTTCCTGACGAGTTGAGTGGTGGTGAACAGCAACGTGTAGCAATTGCAGTGTCACTGGCAAATAATCCACAAATTATTCTTGCTGATGAACCAACTGCATCCTTGGATGCAGAGAACAGAAAGATTGTGTTGGAGCATCTTAAAGAGCTGACCAAAGAAGGAACCTCTGTTATTATTGCAACTCATGATCCTGAAACAAAATCATATGCTGATAATGTACTTCTTCTTGATAAGGGTAAAATGATTGAATAGTGATACTATGATATTTGCAAAGCTATTCTTTAGAAAAATAAGGAATCAGAAGTTGAAATTGTTAATTATATTGATACTGTATATACTGATAGCAGTATCAATTGATGCATACCCAGATAATATTGTTGTAGATAATTCTCTTAGTTATCAAATAGATGATGTATATGGGATATCGATTGATGTTAACACAGATAAGTCTGAGATACAATTCAAAGATCTAGGTGAGATCTCAGTATTTAAAGTGAGTAAATATATAATTTTACAGGGTAATAACCAAATATCAGGACTGGCAAAATTGGAATTTGCTGATCGGGGTGTAAATATTGCAATAAATGAGATATATGCAAATAACCTGAATAAGACTTTAGTTCTTGGTGGGATACAATTCAATATTACCGATGTCAGTGTTTTCAATGGAATAAATTATGCTTACAGTGCAATTATCTCTCTACCTGAAGCATACAAATCAAATTTCACAGATCTATATGTTGGAGTGGATATTTATTCGGAGTTTGATGATGAAGATTTACTGTACAAAGCTGTTGATAAATTTAAGTTAATCACTTCACAGTATTATGATGGTAATTTTGTATGGGTTGATTTATACCAGGATAATATCGAACAATTAAGTGAATCAGCAGAAAGATTACAGTTGCAGATATTTGTAGTTGCTTTGTTCTTATTTATCAGCCTTTTAGCCACACTGATATTCATTCAAATATCGATACAGGATGAATTTAATCAACCATATCAAACACTTACATTGCGTGGAATGCAGAATGAGGAATTATCTAGATATTTTGTTAGCTATTTCCTTGCAATAAATCTGATGATCTCTGTAATTGTAGTTATAATTGTGAATTATCTCATAAGTTCAGATATCAATACTTCCATCATAGTCGTATTCATATCTATAATTACTTCAATATCCACCTCTTTATTTAGAAATAACCACATAGAGGATAATGATATATTTGAATACAATAATTCCCCATCCATAGTTGAGATCACTCTTCTAATACTATCGGTGATATCATTTTTAGTTAATATTTTTATAAACATCCCATCACTTAAAATTGTGAAATACATATTGATACTTACCATATATCTTAGTTCTGGTCTTCTAGTATCGTTTATATTGTTAAAATTATCAAACACCATAAATAAAAAAAGAACAAGAAAATTTGGATTACTGTCTTTGTTCTTGAATATCGATCTCAGAATTGATGAAAAGAGGATTATTCGTAGAATTGTAATAGGTATCATGTTAATGTCGATTATTAGTCATCAGTATGCAGTGTCCAATATAAATCAGATTGATAATATAGATAATCCATATGGAGATATATGGGCAAGTTATTACGGAGATATTCCAGACGAATTTGATTTATCCACAGGTGAGTACAGTATAAGTTATCCAACAGTAGTCAATTTTCAGATAAAAATACTGCAAGGTATTGTATTGGTGGATAATTCACTAATGAAAATACATAATCAATTCACTGATTCAAAAGCAGGTGAATTTCCTGAATTGTGGGTTAGAGATAATGTGGAACTATCCAAATACATCAATTATCTATCTGTTGTCTCTATTGGTGAAAATATCAGTTTTACTGAGATACTCAAAGTATCAAGAACCTTTGATAAATTGGTACAATTGCCAGGTAATCCAGATTTTATTCTATTTCTGGACTCTGCTTATGTTTCAGATTACAGTGAAACTGTATTTTTTATATTCAGAGCTATAAATACAATTGCAGAATTACAGAGCGATGTGGATAAACAACTTGATACTTCCATTAACTGGATAGTACCAAACAAAATATCTATCCTTGATTTCAGTATTTATCAATTCAATCAGAAAAGTAGATGGACCGACCCTTTGTTCACATTGATCTTTGCAATTACAGTTGTATTCATTCTTGGTTTTATTGACACCAGAATAGTATTTAATCGGGAATTCAGTATTATCAAGATCAAAGGTATTCTGAAAAGAGATTTAAATAGAATTGGTATATCAATATTTGGAGTGGGTACAATTTCAAGGACTATTATAAATATTGCAGGATTGGTACTGATTTCGACCCTAATCGACCTGTTTCAGTTGGTATCCAATGTACCAGATCTCAATATGGTTGAAATCATATTTTATGGAAGTATTTATGCTATTATATTTATACTAGGACAGATATCTAGTTGGATTATAAAATCAAGATAACCTGTATATCAGAATTCATAATCTTTCAATATGCTTGTTTTGTGTATGAATAACAAACAGAGTCCATATGATTTAACCAATTCTATTTCAGTCAAATCTCAAGAATAATCTTTATAGTTCATATACATGGAAAATAAAATATGTAATTAATTCATTTTAGTGTGTAAGATATCGTTTTTTTTATAAAGTAGACTACAATATGAGATATAGTTTGAAGTGTTTAGAACACATCAATACGAAACATTCAGGCCCAGTGGTGTAGTTCGGCCAATCATCTTGCGCTCTCAAACGTATGTTAGAAGCGTGGAAATCCGCATGGACCCGGGTTCAAATCCCGGCTGGGTCATTTTTTATTCTATCTTAAGAGTAATATTTTCCATCTAGATTGATAAATAAAAGTGCTAGTAGTTGAAAACTCAATTTTGTGTATAAATAGCATTATGAATCTATTTTCAATATTTGATAGGAGTGAATTCGATTTTTTTTCTGCCTTCAATAAAACAACTGAATTATAGAATATTCATACCTCTTATTTCAGAATAACTTATCACACTGTTATTAGCTGTAATTTTCATCTTTTATGAAAAACCACTAATTGTGTGTTTTATTACATAAATAATTGAATTTGGTCTTTTTTGTCTGTCATTATACCTCAGAACTAATTTTTGAAATAAGATTTTTCTCTAAAGATCTCAACTCCCACACTCTCTGCAAATCTGACTGCTTTTGGTTTCTCTACTTTTATAAGTGCACTCTCAGCATTGAATTCAACAAGACATATTCTTGCGATCTCCGTGGCCAGCTTCTCCACAAGATAGTGTTTTGAGGTCTCAACATACTCAATCACCCTTTTTGAGATAGATCTGTAATTGATTGTATCATCTATATTATCTGTCTCTCCTGCTCTTGATATATCAAACCCCAGAGTTATATTGATCAGCATATCCTGCATTATCTTTCTTTCCCAGTCATTTATTCCAATTACTCCTCTGACTAGTAGATCTTTGATTATTACCTTGTCTATCTTTGTCTTATCCATTCTATTTCACCTGTTTGTTATTTGCATGTCCAGTTAGGAATTCACCACCATCCACCCGTATTTCTGCCCCAGTGATGAAATCATTCTCTATGATATATTTTACAGTCTTGACAATTGCTTCTGGTGTTCCAGATCTTTTCAATGCAATATTATTACTCATTTCAATCCATTTATCCTGTGTCATTCCACTAGGTGGTAATATCATACCTGGAATTATTGTGTTAACTCTGATCTCTGGTGCAAGGCAGACAGCACTGCTTTTTGTCAGATGTATCAGAGCAGCTTTGGATGCACCATGATGCACGAAATTAGGCCAGGCGTGTACTCCTGCCATATCTGCAATATTGATCACACATCCCTCCTTCAGTGCCTGTTTTGCCATGAATTGTGTCAGTATGAATGGTGCTCTCAGGTTTACATGAAGCACATTGTTCCATTCTTCAACTGTTATTTCTTTGAATTCAGTTTTGTAGAAATTTGATGCATTATTGATCAGTATATCCACTTGGGGTATTTTGTTCAACATATTATCGATGGCTGAAATGTCTGATAGGTCTGCCTGTACTTTCATCACAAATGCATCATTTTGTTTCTCATCAATTATACTCTGTATCTGATTGACTGTTTCAGTTGCCTCCTTCTCAGAGGAATTGAAATGCAATATAATTGAACTACCCTTTTTTGCAAGTGATAGTGCAATCTCTCTTCCAATTCTTTTTGCAGCACCTGTGATTAGAACTGTTTTGGCAACGTATTTGATCAGTATCACTCCAGATTAATTGTTTGAAGAAATTCCATCCTCAAACTTTGGTTATTTTTGAAATCCCCTCTATATTCCATTGTTTTCATGACCACACCCGTCTTCTTTACACCTCGTAGTGCTGCGCAGCTATGTACACCAGTGACAATAATTGCCACACCGAGTGGCTCAAGTACTTTTTCTAATGTATCTGCCACCTGTACTGTTAATCTCTCCTGTACTTGCAGTCTCTGTGAGAACATATCAACTATTCTTGGTATTTTTGATAGTCCAATTATCTTCTTATTTGGCAGATATGCAATATATGCTTTACCCGAGAATGGTAGCATGTGATGTTCACATAGTGAATTGTATGGAATTGCCTCAACAATCACCATACTTCTGGTATTATCATCAACATCATACAATGCCTCATTCACAATTGTATTGACATCCTTGAAATAGCCTCTTAGCAGTTCATCAAACATCTTGGCCACCCTGTGTGGTGTTTGTAATAATCCCTGTCTACTGGAATCTTCACCCACAAGATCAAGTAATCTCTTGATTAAGCTCTCAATCTCATCTTTATTTGCTATTGGATTGTCTGATGTTTGAACGTCCATAAGATAGATTTGAATTAAATATTAATAAAAATTTACATAAGTTCAATTATTCTATTAATTGAAATATTTCTCATTCATCTGTCTAATTCTCTGATGCCCCCGGAGTAGATCTTTGATAGTGACTATTCCCACAATATCTGAGTTATCGTCTATAACCGGGCATCTCTCCACATCATTCTCTACTATTTGATGCATTGCCTCCTTAGCAGTCATATTATTTTTCAGACAAATCACATCAGTCTCCATTACATCCCTTACAAATTCAATACCCTTCTCCTCCGCATCGTTTATATCTGCAACTGAGATTATTCCAAGTATTTTTCTATCTTTGATCACAGGGAATGTATGCTTTCTGGTGTTTGCAATTACCTCTTTCATCTCTGATATTGTGCATTCAGGGGATGTATATTCAAGATATTCGTAATTTGTCATCACATCTATCACTCTGAAATCATCCATCTGATCATATTTTGATAGTTGACGTAGTATCTGAGCTTCTTTTGAATGCAATTGGTTCTCATACAATGAACGATGTCCAGATGATATGTAGGCTGCTATATTTGCCATCACTATTGGAATGATAAGGGGTGGTAATCCGGTGATCTCTAGAATCAACAGAACGGAGGCTATTGGGGTTTTGGTTGTGGCTGCATGTGATGCACTCATACCAATTATTGCGTAGCTTGTAATAATTCTTGGATCATCTATCTGCAGAAGTATTGCAAAGATAATGCCCATTAATGCTCCTATTGAAAGACTTGGCCCAAATATACCCCCCGGGAAGCCAGATGCAATGATGATTGATGTCACAAGTACCTGTAGCATAATTGCAAATAATATCAACCATAAAATATTGACGGATGCTTGTTTGATGAACAGTATTATTCCATCAAATGATGATAATCCTCTCACAATGTAAAGATCTGGTTCTATAATATTTCCGATGAAAATTATAATCAATGCAAGTATCAAACTGTACATAACAGCATTTGTTTCATCAAATTTAGATAGTTTCTCCTTGTAGTAATAATAAAAATCAATGAAGAATTGTCCCATGAACCCTATTACAATTCCAAGTAAAAAAGCAAGAAATGTGGTTTTGAAATCTATCACTAAAAATGCCTCTCCAATATTGAACAGATGTATATCTATCTGCATGAAATCAGTGATTGTTTTCAAAGTTACTGCTGCAATGACAGATGCAAGGAATGATACCATGATCATTGGTTCATCACTATCTGCCTTGTATGGGACTTCACTTGCGAAAACAGCAGCTCCCAGTGGTGCCTGGAATAGAGCACCTGTTGCAGCAGCAGAGCCTATTGTGATGGCATTATGAAGGTCATCTCTCTTCACTCTGAATACAGATGCTATTTTACATGCCAGTGCAGATCCAATCACAAGGGCAGGCCCTTCCTTGCCAATTGGTAATCCAGATCCGAGTGCAATTCCAGAACTGAGAAATTCTCTTGTCTCATTCATGGGTACTGTTTTTTGCTGATGTTTTGTCTTGATCACATAATTAATCCCATTTTTATCCGTATTCTCGAATTTTATTTTAATCAGGAAAAGTATCACTGTGGATCCAACTGTCATTGCAGCTATTTGTGGTAGGAAATTAAGTAATGAATCTATGAATAGTATAAACATAAAAAACAGTGCCATTGCAGATCCAACAATTATCCCAATTACAATTGAAATTGGTATCCATGCTTTGATGTGATTGATAAACTCCTCCTTCTCAGTAACAAATGGACTTTTCAGTTTATTAACGAGTGTACCAATCAGTGGCAATTCATCTTACCTCTCTTTTTTTCCATTCAATCTCTGAATGTTTGTATAATTTGTTGTTCAGTCTACTCCATGAGAAGAAGAGATCACTTAGTCTATTTAGAAATGCCAGGGTATTCTCATTTATCTCTGTAGTTTTTCCATACTTTACAATTAATCTCTCAGCTCTCCTGCACACTGTTCTTGCAAGATGTAGATATGCAGAAGCCTCACATCCACCGGGTAGAATAAATGCTGTCAAAATATCTACTCTTTCCTCTGATTTATCAATCAATTGCTCAAGCATAGATACGTCCTCCTCAGTGATTATAGGATTGAACTTTTCATATGCCAATTCAGTACCTATATCGAATAATAGGTGCTGTATATTCTCGGCATACTCTTTCAACTCCTCATCTATTTTCACAATACAAATACCAAGGACTGCATTTAATTCATCAACTGTGCCATAGGTTTCAATCCGAATATCATCTTTATCTACTCTTTCAGAGCCCAGTATTCCTGTCCTTCCCTTATCTCCAGTCTTAGTATAAATCTTCATCTTAATTATTCATTATTCTTTTATTATTGTAATTTTCTATTACTCTATATTTAATTATCCAAAGTAAATGAATAATAATTATAAAGTATTCTAGTAATTTTAAGTACATTTCATGAATATTTACCAAATTTATTAACCTAGATTTTAATAATCTATCAAGTTACTTGAGATAACTTGAGTCACGAATCAGATATTTCAGAGGAACTTGGAGATGGCATGGATGCAGAATTGCAGAATGAACTAATTCAAACTTTTATTCTTGAATTTGATGAATTAATGGATATTTACAAGGATGCATTGAAAAAAATGAGGTCACTGAGATCTAATAAAGTAGATGCACTTCAAGATATTTTCAGAGTATATCATACACTTAAGGGCGATGCAGCATATTTTGATGAGTTTCATGAATTTGTCAAGTTCTCATCTGCATTCTGCGATAGATTGAGAAATCCGAATGAGGAAATGCTTAAGGATCAGATATTGATGAGGCAGATTAGTCTCAATTATTCTCGCCTTTCATCCGCATTTTCCGCACTGAAAAAAGGTAATTCACTGAGAGCATTGAGGTTCAAGATATTATTACGTAATTTCTGATATTTTTTATTTAATCTTTAACTTACCCATGAATAATTCACATTGAATATTTTGTGCCATCCACTAGAAGTATAAAATTTAGTGAATGCAGTATAAAAGTAACCTAGATTTATTTTTTCACATAATCAAAAATTATGTATACTTAGCAAGATTATGAAGATCTTAATCTATTATCCAGATCTCGGAGTACAAGTGCATTTATTCCCTTGCTCTCAAATAATGTATCCTTCAACTCTAATATCTCACATTTTCTTAGCTGTACACATTTATCAGGGGCAAGTTCATGTGCTCTTGAACATATCAAATTATTAATATGTGGGCATTCATTTAGGGGTACATCATCTGGTGCCACGACAGGCATATTGTAGAATAATTCTAGATCATCACATTTGAAATGTAGTTGTTTGTAGTAACCAACCAATTTCTCATCCTTTCTGCTCATAAACCATATATTATTGAAATTATCTTAAACTATTTTTTATCAAACAGTTAAAAAAACTAATTACTTATTGTTTTTCATTCTAATTATTCCACAATTCTTGCATTGATACTTAGTCTTTTTGTGAAAGCCACCTTTACGTTTGATATCTTTCATTTTATTTTTACAGATTGGACAGATCACAGACCTAACTCATCCAAAGCCTCAAGTATTTCCTCACCATGGATCTTGGTCTTGACTTTTTTGAATATCTTTCTTATCACAAAATCACTGTCCACAATCCAAGTATATCTGAAAGTACCCATAGATTCTTTACCATATATCTTTTTGAGGCCATAAGCACCAAGTGCAGTTAGTAAGCTGTTCTCCTCATCACATAGTAATGAATATTGTAACTCGTATTTATCTGAGAATTTTTTATTCTTTGCCACATTATCATTTGATATGCCAAATGGTGTTACACCTCTTTCCTCAAGCAATTTATAAGTATCTCTCACAGAGCACACTTCATTGGTACATCCCGGTGTGAGTGCTCTTGGATAGCTGAAAACTACAAATACTCTATCTTTCAATTTTTCAGAGCTGATAATCTCACCGTTCTGGTCAGATAATTCGAAATCTGGAAATTTATCTCCTACTTCTTTCATATAATGTATATTATTATGATTTTTTATTAATCATTGCAATACGGATAAAATTCGTGTATCGAAATTCAACTCAAATCTCAACTAGTCCAATATTTCGGATATAATCCTCCAAATCATCAATCTCTCTCATATTATGATTAAAATCTGTGA
>JAJRQD010000253.1 GCA_024280435.1 archaeon
ATTACTATTACTCCATTTATTATCATTATTCTGGACTTTTAAATGATTATCAGGGTAATCTAATATTAGCATATGAAAATTATGTGTATTCTATCAGATATTCCAGAGATAAATATTTGAACAGATATTCTGCCACATTACACAATTTAGCCATAATCTCAACTCTGAGAGGATTCTATCAGGAGGCAATTAATTACTGTGATCAAGAAATAGAATTACTAAGATCAATAGAAAATATATTTTATATCAATCTTGCAATATCTGAGAAGGGTTGGATATATTTTCTAATGAATAATTATAAAAAATCAATGGAGCTTTTTTTTATTGCCTATAATTATTTTACAGATCAATCAGATATTTTCATTCTCACCAAGATCATCTCTAGAATTATAATACTTTATTCAACTGATAACAATATAACAATGGCAGGAGAGTATCTTGATATTCTCAGATCATATGTCATCAATAACAAAAGTATTCGTATTCATTTGAACTATATATTTGCAGAGGCAATATATCTGAAAGCAACTAAGAGATTACGTAATATTGCAAAAGCAATGAATAAGCTAAAGGAAATTATCACTAACTATGATCTTGATACTGGAATATACATCTATTCACTGGATACACTCTGTGATCTGCTAATTATGGAATATCAACTAAGCTATGATGATGAGATACTAGAAGAGATCAGTTATTATTGTGATAAACTAGAGGAATTTGCAGTGGATCATGGTTCTATCACCATATTTGTGAAATATAAAATCATCATGGCTAAATTTGTAATTCTGCAAAATAATTTCGAAGAAGCAGAGAATTTACTGCATAATGCCATTGTTAATGCAGAGAATTACAATCTAAAACATCTATCACTGCAGATATCTGATGAGCTTGAGAGAATACAGACAAAACTGGTCTCTAAAAATATTTTAGATGGTAAAATTACAGAGATGATATATTCAAATATAGACAGGGATAACAATTCCACTGCCATATTTGTAATAGATCAATCAAATGGAGAACTGATCTATGCTCTTGATATAAATCTGAACAAAGATTTTGATAATCAACATTTGACTAATTTTATCAATGCAATTATTAAATTTGGTGAGGATGCTCTTAATCTACCAATAGCTGTGAATTCAGTTAATTACGATGATATGAGCCTGTTGATAGATGCAAGTATGCAGTACACAATAGTGTATGTATTCACCGGTCAGACCTACCTTGCAAGAAGAAAACTAGATAAACTAAGATTATTGATAAATAAAAACATCAATAAATCCACCACAGAACTTGATAAATTGATCATTGATGAGCTTACAATAAAAAAATAAAGAAATATGATAAAATGTTAATTTTTCTCTAATATGGTGAGTAAGTACAAATATTAGTTCTCTGATGATATCTCAGTGAGTAAGAATACAATCAAAGGTCTAGAAACATTACCTGAGGAAACTGTAAATGTACTGATAAAAAATGGATACAAGAATGCAAAAGCCATTGCCATATCACTTGCAGGTGACCTTGCAGAGGATACGGGTTTATCACTGGATTATGCAGAACAGATTATTGTGAAAGCAGTAGAGAAAATTGCCAAACCTGCAATGAATGCAGAGGAATTATTGGATATAGAATTAAAAAGAAATAAGCTTACCTCTGGATCTACTGCTCTTGATTCATTACTTGGAGGAGGACCTTGGAGTGGTGAAATTACAGAGATTGCAGGTGGATTTGCCACGGGAAAGACTCAACTATGCTTTCAATTCTGTGTGACTGCTCAATTACCCACAGAGAATGGTGGTCTTGAAGGTAAGGTATTCTATCTGGATTCCGAGGGCACATTCTCAGCCACAAGAATTGGCGAGATGGCAGTGGCATTGGATATGGATCCAAGAAAAGTACTTAGAAATATTATAGTGGCAAGAGCGCTTGATAGTTCACATCAGATAAGAATTGTTCAGAAAATAAATGAGATTGCACAGCAGGAGAATATCAAGCTGGTAATCGTGGACTCTATTGCATCACATTTCAGATCTGATTACATAGGTAAGGATAAAATTGCAGAACGTCAACTGAAGATAATGCAACATGCATCATCTTTAACTAATCTTGCATATGTTCATGATCTTGTGGTGGTTGTCTCCAATCAGATGGTACAGAAGATTGATTATGTATCAGGAGGATCTAGACATGTACCCGCACTGGGAGAGGCATGGTCACACAGACCACAGACCAGATTGGAGCTGAGAAAATCTCCCGGACAGGCAAGAATGGTTAGATTGACAGATTCTCCGAGAAGACCAGATGGTGAGGAAGTATTCTATATCACACCTTCTGGAATAAGAGATAACCCCAACCGATAAAAAAATAGAATTATTAATTGTCAATTCATATAAATTAATTTTTCATAATGTATCAATTATTTGGTTCGCAGAGATAATAAGATAGATTCCTGTTCTTTATCAAGTTTAATACCTAATATCATTGATATTACCATATTTGAAAGATTAAATAAATCCATTTTTTGTTTGAAAATTAGATCATCAGCAGACTTTCCGATATTAGAATTGATTATTTTATTTTGGAATTTTTTAAGATCAGATACTATCTCATCCAAATATTTTTGTTTAATTCGTTGACGATTAATTATTCTTGTATCACATATCTCTCCAATTGCATATATCACATTTCTTAATAATTGATGGTTTCTCATATTAAGAATTTTTGTATTGTTTTGGATTATTTTATGAAATTTAATCAATGGATCTGTTAACAATCTTCTATCAAGAGGGTACTCCACATCTAGACGAGAAATCTTTCCAATTCCCCAGATTGCAACAATTCTAGTTCCTTTATTTGTATGAGTTAAATATTTTGATATTATTTTTGCAGCATCCTTTGAAGTACTGATTTTTGCAAGTGATGAAAGATTAATTGTAAGAATTTTATTAATATATCTTGATTGGAATAAATTGAGTAATTTATCTTCCGCTTCTTCTATCAATAATTTGCCAACTGCTCTAATTGCACCAAAAATTCTCGTAGTAAAATTGAATTCATTATCTCTCAGATTAACACTTAGATTCAATAAAACTAATTTGATAAATTCATTTTTATCTTTATGTGTAGGATGTTTATTGAATAGATTGGATAATATAATTGGTAATCTCTTAAGTGCAAGACTGTTTGGATAAGAGGTTGGTCGATATAAAGATAAAATATGTGGAATAATCTTATCGCTATTACTAGCTCGGTTCATTTTATCTTCTATTTTTTTTGCATTCTTCTCAGTTGAACGTAATGCTTTGATATATTCATTAATTGTCTTATTAATATCAATTGGATGAGCAATATTTTGTTCATACACGGGAGACTTAACAATTTTTCTTTCTTTATACTCAATAATATTTTTATCAATACTTCGATCAGAGGAAACATCCCCAATAAATCTAATTTCAGGTTTATCCTTTAACCAAGCTTCAAAACTAAGTATTTTGTTAATATTCATATTAATTTTTACTTTTACTATTGTATCTTTTGGATATGGTTTCTTCAAATTAAAGTTGAAACCATGTATCAATGTATTTCTATTGGCAATAGTATTTTCACCTCTATATAGAGGTAAGAATATCTCACTAGTACTATTAACTGGTACAGTGAATTCATGATCCAAATTTTTGCTAACTGGTAATTTCTCACCAGATTTTATCAAAGGAATCACCTTACCTCCAGATATACCAAGAGAAATTGTCTCAGCTAGAATAATATCAGTAGAATATCCTCTGTTTCTTAGATATGAATATGCAACTGCTCCACGCGATACAGATTTATCTGGATCTACAATAGTTATTGGTTCAGTATTGAAGAAATTTCTCAACCTATTTTTAACAGAGGGGAATTTTGTCATTCCACCGGTCATCAATACCATATCTATCGTATTAAATTTACTGTGTGCTTTCTTTAATACATCAATTATTGGTGTTATAATTGAATTCTTACCTGTTAATGTTATATTTTCGTAATCTTCTAATTTAACTTCATAATCAAGTAAATCTTTAATAATTTCTTCATATTCTTCCAAGGTTATATCTAGATATAACATTCTATCCCTGATTAGATATCCGGTAGATATTGTTGCTGCATTTATCTGATCATTTCCCCAATCACTTCCCCAATCATCTTCTAATGAACTTGAAAATTCCATCTGCACCAGATCAAATTTCACTTTCTCAGCAGCAATATATAATTTTGAGTTTACTTCTTGTTGTTCAAATTGAGATAATTCATTCCAATCTATATCAGGATTTTCTTTCAAAAATCTATTTTTCAACCACTCTGCGACTAATTCATCAAAATTATCACCCCCAATTAAAGAATATCTTGAAATTGCAATATCCTTGATTGCTACTTCTCCATCTTTTTTTGCCAGTACACTATGTATACTAACATCAAGAGTACCACCTCCTATATCATATATCAAAATTATTTTTTCGGAATTATATTCAAGAATATTTGCAGGTAATTCACCTAATAACTGCTTATTCAATAGATCAAACAATGTTGCTCTTGGTTCATCAAGTAAAATATCATCTTCCACATTAAAACCTGCTTTTTCAGCAGCTTGTAATGTATTTCGTCTCATATCAGCATCAAACGATGCAGGTACTGCAATCACCACATCTGAAATTTTATTTTGTAAAAGTTTCTCAGCTGATTTTTTTAAAAATCTAAGAATATAGGAAGATAATTCAGCAGGTGTGAACTCTTTATCATTTATTTTTATTGTCTCATTCGTTCCAATAATACTTTTTATAGACTTAATTACTTTAGAAGGTTGATTAATAATCATTTCTTTTGCATATTCACCTATAATTGGTCGGCCATTTTTGATATAAATTACAGATGGTACAAGTTCTCTATTTTCCATACCTCGTTGAGATACCATCTGTGGAATAGGAATATTTACAATTTTTATCCCTAAATTATTAGGTACACCATATGCTATTGATGAATTTGATGTTCCAAGATCAATTCCTAGATAATAATTTATTTTTTTAGGTTTATTTATCTTCATTTGTCTTCTCCTCCACTACGTTTGCCTTGATAATCACAGTATCATTATATTTCCACCCAGGACTTATTACAGATACATTTTTTATTTCTCCCTGAATAATCTCAGCACCATTATATTTTAAATTCTGCAGATCTTCTATTGATATTTGAATACTCTCTTTTGGGTATATTGGTTTGATGTTATATTTTGATATAAATTTTTGTAATGACCTTGTAAATGGCATAAAACTATTAATTATCTCATTATTCTTTTTTAATTTAGTCAATTTGAATAAAGTATCTAGTAAATATCCAAATTCGGGTGAATTCATCCTTTCAAATAGTGATATAATAGAGTTCTCTTCAATTGTTTTTATTTTACCATAAAAATCATTCATCATTAATTTAAATTCCTCTAGTATTGTTTTATTTGTAATAATAAGATCGTTAATAACCAATTGTAATTCCTCTTTGTTTCCATCTAGAAGTATTTTATCGATATCTTCAATAATCATAATATCTTCAAGTACTTCTATTCGCTTGTTAAATCGAGAAAAGTCAATGAAATCAATATTTTCATGCCCTGCAATCATATTTTCAAACATATATATAAAATCTTTAACTATTTTTCTATTTATTCTATTTGAAAATAATTTCAAGGATTCAAGCAAATGAACATCAATATCAACTTTTTCAAGTGCTCTTAATAGACTTATCCATAATATTTTTGATGTCAGGTCTGTACGATTGTATCTGTACAATAATTTCTGTGTCTTATCAAACCATACCTTTGCTTCATCCATTTTCTCATTCCTTGAAACAAGTACAAAATATTTTGAGGTATTATCGGAGATACTTTTCCACATACCTCTATTTCTTGGTGACCTAAGATAAGATGATTCAATTCTCTTTTTAATCAAATTTTTTGATAGACCTTTAATCTGAATATCATATGGATTTTTATCAGGATTATCTAGAATATACTCTGCTATTTGTAAATCGAATCTGAAATTATCTGCTATTTCTGCTTTCTGATTTTCAAGATCATATCTAATTTTTTCTAGTATTTTCATTTATTATACCTCCAAATCTCTCCTATATCTAAATATAGTAATTTACATTCAAATTGATCATTCCATAATTTCTCAACTATTTTTTTATTTCCATAATCAGAGTTGTAAATTGGAATTGCATACTTGGGTTTTAACTCATTTATCATTCGAAAAATTTCATCTCTTGTTATATGTAGATAAAATGGTAAAGAAATCTCATTTCTGTCCAATTTTTTATTTACTCCCTCAACATATACAACCACAAAATTTTTCAACTTTCTTTTTATTTCTGAGAGATTATTGAAACTACAAAAAATTATTCCATTCTTAGAAATACCACCTTTATTATAATTAATTATTTCGGGTAAGTTATTTTTCAATATTTGATAAATATCATAATGGACACCATACAAATGAACATCTATTGATTCATATTCTATATAAAATAACTCTTCTATAATCTTAAAGATATATTGAATATGTCCTAAACTACTAACAGGGAATACTATGTGTTGTTTTTTAAAATTATCAATCAAAAATTCTTTTAATTTATGAATATTTACAGAGTTATCTATATTTTCAGTTTTGTGAAATAATGTCGCATCAAAAATAAGTATATCTGGTTTATTGAAAGATTTGAAATTTATATTGTTATTTATATCACCTGTGTAAGTGATTATTATCCCATTATAATCTATCTCCAAAACAGTTGATCCTATTGTGTGCTCTACTGGTAATAATTTTATCTTAATATTTTCATCTAGTAGTTCCTCTATAAACAGAGGTATTTCATTAATAAAAGACCCAATTGTATCTTTTAATTCTCTTATTTTATTATACTTAAGATTTTTATCCGAATAATATTTAGTACTCATATAATAATTTAACAAAGTACTAGTAGTTGTGGATGTTATCAATTTACCATTAAATTTTTCATCCAATAATTTTGTAAGTCCACCATAATGATCCAAATGAGCATGAGAAATGTATGTATAGCACAAATCCCAAATCCCATCCAAAAATAAATTTAATATTTTGATATCTGGAAAGACAGGCGTGTTTCTGAAATTGTATCCACAATCAAGTAAAATAGACTTTTCTCCCAATTTAATATATATAGAAGAACCAGAATGGTTTTTAATACCACCTATAACCGATAATACAATCCCTTCCACAACTAATTTAATAGTAATAAATTTATTAAACTTTTCTAATAACTTATGAATATAACAATTAATCTTACAATATTATCTTACATTCTATTTGCAAGTTCAACTCTGGGTGCAATACCAAAAGACATCAGTTCCTGAAGTAACAGTTTGAATGCATAGGAGATAGTGATCTTGGTGATCTTTGTCTCATCTCTGCACACAGAACATGTTTCCTTATCAATTCGTGAGTTGTGCTGTGCTATGAAACCACAATTCTCACAG
>JAJRQD010000254.1 GCA_024280435.1 archaeon
GGGTTAACCATCTTACCTCTTCTTGAAATAATTTCTGATCAAATTCTTTGAATTCTCTCTCTTTGATTTTTGGTCGTCTAAGCATTAATTGTAATACTGTATGAATATTAAAATATATATTCTTCTAATTAATATTTTTTAGTACAAAATTATGTAAATAAACAGACTACTGAGATCAATTTATGTCAAGAGTAGAGCTGAGAAGTGATGGAAGCAATTTTTCCGGTTTATTATCTGATTTAACGTGTGTAATAGATTGATTTAAAATACAAAATATTTAGCAACCAAATATTGAATAAAAATATATTAAGATGGGCAATTTTCGATATGGGTGGTAATGTATATCAGATGATTGTCATGACATTGTCTATACTCCCAGCTATTTATCTCACTCTAGATACAGAGTTAATTGCAGAGAAAAATTATCTTCATGGAAATAAAATATTATCTGGATCTATAATGTTCATTAATATCACTGTTGCCCTACTATCACCATTCTTTGGCACTTATGTCGATACAACCAAAAATTTGAAGAGAAAAATACTTAAATTGACAATAGCAAATATTATCTTTATGGCCCTTGTATCATTAGCCATATTTTTCAACACTCAGTTTTTATTGATTGTTTTTTTCATAATTGGTGAGATCTGCTTCCAGATGACACGAATCATATATGTGGCAATGATACCACTTATAGAAGAAAAAATGGATAAAAGAGGTAGAGTAATTGCCATAGGAGTGATGTTCTCATATATTGGATCATTTATTGCAATTGGATTATCCATCATTTCCAAATATATTTTTGGAGAATTTAATCTCGATTATAATGAGTTTTCAATTGGATATATACCCTATTTGATACTTTTTGGGTCATTTATATATCTGATCACCTCACTTCCCATGTTAAGATTGAATGTGGTTGAACCAAAAGGAACAGAACTCAGGTTTGATGATCTTAATCAAGTATTGAATGATAACAGGGCTATATTGAACAGATTTTTCAAAAATACATCATTTCGCTATTTCATGGTAATAGTTTTTTTTATGAGCTTTTACAGCACCATACTGTTTGTATTTCTGGTACAGGTGGTCAATGTAGGCTTTGGATTTTCAAATCCTACTGAGATAATCTCAATTATGATTGGAGTTTCCATAATATCTGCAATTCTAAGTGCACAGTTTATTGGTAAATTAGTTGATAGATTTGGTATATCCTTTTCTATGGGAATCGTAATACAACTATTCAGTATTACCTATCTGGCAGGATATTTTGTCAAAGATCAAAACATGATACTGATATACCTTATAGGAATACCATTTGGCCCTGCTCTTGCAGGAACAATTATCACACAGAGAAAGTTTATACTTCAAATTTCAGATCCAGAAAATGTAGGCAACAATATTGGGATGTTAACAAGTCTTACCAGATTATACACTGCAATTTCACCATTTATATGGACATTTCTACTATACTTACTAGTAAAATATCAGTATAGCTACTCAATTGCGATTCAAAAAGCAATGTTAATTGTGGCAATGACAGGAATTATACCATCAATCATTACTATATTATTGTATAAAGAGTTGAATATAGATGTAGATACTATTAAGTTATGACTTCATTATTTTACAATAGGTAATATGATAGATAGCAGAATGAATGTTCATAGATAATATTTTTACATAAATATTTACCCAGGTGAATAGGTCTAAATTATATCATTAAATCATTTATCATATGCAATCACAATCTGTAATTGACACATTAAACAGTAGATTGAGTATCAGAAACTATATAGACAGAAAAATAGAGGATGAGATGCTTGACACAATACTGAATTCAGCAAGAAGATCACCCACTTCAAGTAATATGCAGAGTTATTCATTTATAGTTGTGCGTGATCAGAAAAAGAAGAGAGAGCTTGCAAAACTAGCAGGTAATCAGAAACATATTGAGACATGTGATACTTTTGTGGCTATATGTGCAGATACTTCCAGATTAGAGAATGCATGCAATATGCATGGAAAATCTCTTGGAAAAGGTTTGGAAACCACTTTGGTGGCAACTGTTGATGCCAGCCTTGCAGGGATGTCACTGTCTCTTGCAGCAGAATCTTATGGTCTTGGAACTGTAATGATTGGAGGAATGAGAAACCATCCTGATAAAGTTGCTGAATTACTCTGTTTTCCAAAAGGTGTGTATGTGGTATTTGGTATGTGTATTGGTTGGCCAGATAATGATAAAAAAGGTAATAAAAAACCAAGAATGGATGAGACTGCGATTATTCATAGAGAGCAATATGATACATCTGATATGGAGAAAAAGTTGAACGAATATGACAATGAACTTGCAGAACACTACAGAGGAGAGGGTAGAGAAACTCCAGATGCAGCATACACTGCAGTCATTGCTAATAAATTCAATCAGCCAAGAAGAACACATCTGAAAGGTACTCTTGAAGAGCTTGGATTCAAATTGGATTAGATTTCACTTGCTTTTTTATCAAATGGAATGATAGTAGATCGATTTCTCCAGTATTTGAGATAATTATTAAATATAATAACTGTGTATGCTAGTGAGAGTAATAACAGAGCAAAACCAAATAATCCAACCATGATAAAATCATCATACACAAATCCAAAGGTCATAAATATAAATGTGATCAGCATTCCAATTGCAATTATAGTAAAAATTTTTGGTTTGAGTAATTTATTAACAGATGGTGCATCTCTACCTATATACAGTAATGTGTGTATCTGAAAGCTTGTTATTCTGTGTATTGCTCCAAGCATGAGAAAAGCCAGACCGAATAATAGTGAAAAATGGATATGCAATCGCTTTATCACGATATAGTTGTAATCTATAAATAATGCCAATACTATGCCTCCAAACATCAAAAATATTCCAGTAATAAAATAAATTAATGTTACCAAGTACTGATTTTTCTTGTGTGTGATAATTCTTGCTAGCTCATAAATAATCCATACCCAACTCAAAATAAACAATACAAGTGTCAGATAGTACATATAATCTATAATCAAAGAACCTCTGAAATAATACAGTAAAATAATTAGAAATGAGATCACAGTACTGTAAATATGCAATTTTTCGATATTACGTTTCAATCTCAGATTGATTGATTTTCCAATAAACATTGGAAGAATACGAAGTATAGCACCTTGTAGACTGAGGTTTATCCAACCAAAAGAAAGCATATGTGTGATAAAATCTTTATTCTCAATAATAGCATATCTGTCTATATTGAAGAGAATATAAACCATCGAGATAACTAAATATAGATTAGAGATAAAGAAAAAATTCAATGGAAAATGCATTCTTTTATCTTTTATCACTCGCACTAACCAATAGGAATGAATTGTTACTGTACTTATCAGCACCAAAATACCAATAATTAACAGCATTCTAGTACGAGTAAAAGTACCTGTTACCATCATTATTGTAGATAATATCAATGATAACAGATAATACTTTCTAAGAATATTAGGTTCATACTTTCTCAGACCAGTTAAAGATCTAAAAAATTGTAATTGAGAACCAAGGACTACAGGAAGTATCCACATGAAGTATGCAAGTATGTAGTGTACCTGAACAAAATTATATCCTTTGAAACTAATTAATCCAGATAATCTTATTCCAAAAAATAAAACCATATTGAAATTTATCAGACCAAATAATATTGTGTACAATGCCAATGGTTCACCACGATACATAATTTATATCTATGAGATGGTATTAAAATACTTTATTACTGATTGAAAAACACAATAAAGGCACAAATTTATATAATTTGATAAAATTATCAAGGTATATTACCTTGATAGTTTAAATTTGAATTAATATCATGAATTTTATAAATACCTAGTGATACATTCACTATGGAACAAGACACACATACAGAGTTTGCAAAAGAACTCGGTCTTACAGAAGCCGTTTCCATCGCGGTTGGTGCGATGATTGGTGGAGGTATATTCTCAGTGTTAGGAAGATTAGCAGGAATTGCCGGTCCTTCTGCAATGCTATCATTCTTTCTAGGTGGAGTTATTGTATTTCTCACTGCGAACAGTTATTACAAGCTTGTAGGAAAATATCCATCAGCAGGTGGTGAATTCACTATACTTAGAAGTGGATTTGAAAATCCAATGTTTGGTAATGTAGTGGGAGCTATGTTATGGCTAGGATATAGTGTCACAATTGCACTGTATGCCTTCACATTTGGCCTTTACACCTCTGAATTCATTCATGGTGCAACTGGAAACGAATTTTTTGATATTGATAATGGTTCTCTAATAACTGGCAGGAAAGTATTTGCA
>JAJRQD010000255.1 GCA_024280435.1 archaeon
TAAGCTTATATACAATCATTTCCGGAATCATTGTAACAAAAATAGTTAATAATATTTTATTTTTTACCCAAATTCAAGTAACTCTTTTATATTAAAATTACTTAATATATTTGAATAACATGGGCGAGGTAGCAAATTTTACCAAGATTAGAATCGATCAGAGATCAATTGTTGAAATTGAAGCAGGAGAATATGAGGAGCAGGAATTTGTAATACCTAAGGCAATTAACTCAATACAATCAACTATTTTCCCACATAATGGTTATCAAATACTGATAAATGAGGATCTTAGTAAAAAAATAGAGAAGATGAACAGACCTGATAGAAAGAGAATTCACAAGGTACTTTATGATCTGCAATGGGGATATTGGGAACTAGGAATACATGTTAAGAAACTTGCTGGAATCAAGTATCCGGTATTTGAGGCAAGAATGGATAGATCCAGAAGATTACTGTTCTTAATAAGATCTATCCCTCTCAAAGATCAGTCAAAACAATCTCCTGCTCTGATACTCGAGGATATAGTAAAGCACAAACATATCACCAAAGGTGCAGAACATATCTTACAGGTGGAGAGATATAATCAGCAAAATTATAATATGGCACTGATTGGAGAGATAGAACAGGATACTGAGATCAAGTCAGTGAAGGAATTGGAGAATATGTCTCAAATCATTTCCTTGACAGATATATTTGAAGAGAAGATAATAAATGAGACTGATGATCAGAAGAATATGACTGGACTACCAAATGGTATAAAATATTTCAGATTTGATGAGGATGTCAGAGAGTACTGGATTGGCAATGATGAGATAAAGCAATATCTGGCATTATCACCATATCAACAGCAGATAGTATACAAACATGGACCATTACTGATCAATGGAGGTGCAGGTACTGGTAAGACAACTGTACTGGCACATCTGTTTCTTTTCTACACAGAGCAGAAGCAGTATAAGATGTTCTATATCACATTGACAAGATCTTTGAAGCAATTTATCAAGAATATCATCAGATCTATGTCTATGGGATCAGTGGAATATAATGAAAGAATCACCACATTTGATGAGGTATGCAAGAAGATAATAGGCTCAGATGAGTTATACTTCAAAGAGGATAATCATATTGATGTATTTGACTTTCTACGGTGGTTCAAAGAATATGATCAGTATCATGAATTTGATGGATTACAGATATGGCAGGAATATTATGGCATAATTAAGGGTAATTTCTCAGAATATAAGCCGGGTATTATGCAATTGAAAGAGTATCTTGAGGTGAGCAGTAAAGAATCTCTGTTTAATACAGATGACAGAGAGAAAATCTATGAATTAATAAGAAAATATAATTTTTTCAGAAGACAGGCTAAAGAATGGGATTCAATTGATCTTGCACAGTTACACTTGATAAAGTACTAAGAATGAATGAGATTGAGAAGGCTAGTAATATCAAAGGTATTGTCTGTGATGAGGTACAGGATTTCGTCGGTGTACAGTATAAATTATTCAATGAGGTTATCAATCCCATACACAAGAGGAATCTATTTTTCGGGGGAGATAGTCTTCAGACGATAAATTCATCCAATTTCAGATGGGAGGGTATGAAAAAGTATCTTTATCAGTATTTTGAATACCAGGAGAGAAATGAGAGGATGAGAGATGTGATTGAGATGACAAGAAACTTCAGAGCAACTACCAAATTGGTGGATATCTCAAATTCATTTCTCAAACTGAAACGTGGTCTTGGAATTACTGATGACAAGGATATGCTACAGAAAGGAATTGAAGAACATGATGTACAGCATTTTCCTGGATTATTAATGGATAGATCTGTAACAAGAGATGATATAATTCTGGAATTGAAGAATAATATGAATACAATTATCATTGTGTATTCAGAACAGCAAAAATTAGAGATAGATAATGAAGATGAGAACAGTTCGATACTATCGATTGCAGAGGTCAAAGGATTAGAATTCCCATCCACATTTCTGTTCAATCTTGCAACAGATAGCAGAATAGACTGGAGAAAAGTACTCTCAGTACCAAAGAATAAAGAATATTTTGAGTTGAATTATCTGCATATCAAATATGTATTCAACAGACTGTATGTGGCAATAACAAGGGCAAGAAGAAAGATTATTGTTTACGAGGAGGAGGAATATGCATTTAAATTATGGGAGAAACTGATCAGCCCCTCATTCAAAGTGGGTGAGATGGATATGCTGAAGACATATTGGAACAAACCCGAGAGCAAGGAAGAGTATCTAAGAGAGGCAGAATATCTGTTTATTAATGAGAGATATTCAATTGCAGCGGATTATTTCAAATTAGCAGGAGAGATCAACAGATATAACCACAGTTTTGCGAAACATCTGCATCATAAGGGAGAATATGAAAAATCCTCCATATTATTTGAAAAAGCAGGTTATATCAAAGAAGCAGCACAGGACAGTGAACATTTTGATATTAAAAGGGCAAAGATGCTTTATGCAAAAATTGATGATAAAACAGGATTGAAACGATGTGAGGCACTAGAGTATGTATACAATGATCAGTTTATCAAAGCAGCAAGGATATTTGAAGAGATAGAGGAATATATAGATGCAATAGATTATTATTCAAAAGTAGGCAGCTCTATTGCCATATTCAGATGTAATGCCAAGAAACATGAGAAATATAATGAATGGGATAAAGCAATTAATTTCTGGAAAAAGACTGGAAATATAGCAAGAGAACACTGGGCAAGGGTTAGATTATTAGAAACAGGAAAGAGATACAAAGAGGCTGCTGAATTGGCAGAAAGTATTAATAAATGGAATAAAGCCTTGCAACTTTGGAATAAAGCTGAA
>JAJRQD010000256.1 GCA_024280435.1 archaeon
ACTTTTATTTCCATCTGCATCTGATTTCATAAAATTATAAAATTCTTTTATCTTATTCATAGATATTTGGCTAATATGTTCCATCTCACAAGCATCGAGATCTGCGATTTCACTATCCACACCAATCATTATCAGGAAATCTTGCAGCGTGTTATAATTTTTGAGAATGGATTTAGCTGCTTCACTCCCCTTATCTGTGAGGGTAATCTTACCATATGCCCTGTAATTAATTAAGCCATCACTAGCCATTCTCTGAACAGCACCTGTCACTGTACTCAAACGCCTTCCAAGTCTTTCAGCAATATCAGATACTCTAGCAGATCCATTTTTAATCACTAGTATATGAATTTGCTTGAGATAGTTTTCAGTGGTCTCAGATAATTCGTTCATTAGCCTTATAAAATAATAGACTAATAATTACTTATCTTTTTTACTATGCTATTATGACAAATTAAAATAACATTAATATTGATACTCTAAATTATAACATTTATCATTGAATACATCAAATAATAAATAAGGACCCAAATTGTACCCCATCTTACTAATTCAGCATTTTTCAACCAAATCTTTGATACTAGTAAAGACAAAGTAGTAGAAAGAAATAATAATCCATAGGGTAAATAAATTGTGGATTTAATTGGAAGCAATTCATCAGATAATCCAGAGTAATCAAATTGTGATATTGATGAGAATAATGCACTCAAAGCCATTCCAATAGTTGAGATCATCAATATTCTTGATTTGTATGATTCCCATTTTGTCTTCATTATCTGTTCTTTTTTGGGAAGGTCCTGTACTTCTTTGATGAAATAATCAAATGCTTGTGCACGGGATGACCTTGATAATTTAGATATACTGTTCATTGCATATGCATATGTTGTCTCTGCATTATTCATCTTTTTGAATTCCAGATTAAGCCCAATCTCATTCGAATTAACATTCTTAACAAAAGAGAACTTATTCATTGTCTGTCTACCATTTGAGATCAAATCATTTCTCAGATTTGTTGCCTCTGCATACATTTTATTCCACCCATCAATATTATATGCTCGGTTCTGAGATAAAGTAACTAACTGTCCAAGTATAATAAAAATCTGCAATTCTAACAAGAACACTGATAAGCTGACAGATCTGAAGATATGCATCATTCCAAATAATACAGGTAAAAATACTGTTGCACCAATTAAAAACGAAGCTCTCTCTTCTAATCGTGTCAATTCATTCTCTGCTTCTTTCATATCAGGTGGAATTGCATCTTGCAAAATCAATGAATTTTTCATACCCAATTCACTACGTCCCAAAATAATAGAAGAATCTATCTCTAATTGAGCATCTATCTCAAATTCCAATAACGGGGAGGTATGAATTACAGTCCTCATTACTATATTCTTTAACCATAATTTACGGGAAAGAATGAATTTTTTTGTCCTCTCATCTACTTTTGATAATTGCCAATAGTAGAAATAAATGATAAATATATCGACGAGCAAAAATGTGATTGAATTTATCAAGTACTCCTCATTCAAAATATAAATCAAAGAGATCACAAATAACGCAATGATATGTAATGATATATCTGAAGATTTTCTAGTTTCCATTATACCACCTCAATAAATGTACTATCCATTCTTATGTACAGATGAGGAGTTGTTAATCTGGAGATACCTTTTATAAGTTCTCTTTTTGTGAATACAATGACATCAATTGATGAAAGTAAACCGTCTTCCATCAAATGTGAATGAACCCATCTAGATAACAATCCATCTAGACTACGTGCATGTGTTGTTGCCATTCCTCTAATACCTGCGGAGAAACCTTCAAAAGCAACTTTACTATCCTCTGCATTCTGAAGTTCTCCAAGAAAAACATAATCTGGAGAACGATGCAATAACCTGGCAATTTCATCTGCTCTTTTTGTATAACGTTCATTGTCACCAACTGATGGCATGAAAAATCTAGTTGCCATTGGAAAATTATCAGAGGAGATAACAACTTCTCTTGCATCTTCCATTATTATCAATCTCCAATGGGGATCACTCAGATTAAGCAATGCATTGGCAAGTGTGGTCTTTCCAGAACCGGGTTCACCTGCAACAATAATATTGTTTCGTTCATTTATTTTTCCTTCAAGTATTTTCGCAAAATTATCACTGATCTGACCCTGTTCAATAAGTTCCGGAAGTAAAATTGGTTTAGATGGTAATCTTCGTATATTGAAGGATGGTGAACTTGGGGTTAGTGGTGGGATTTGCAATGAAATCCTCATATTCCCCAGATGTGATTGGAGACTTAGTTTCAATGCAGGTGTGATAGCAGTTATGGAAGCACCGGTCTCATACTCAGCACGTATTTTCAATGCATCCCAGAATTCCTGTGTGAAAACAATATTTGTCAAACACCTACCATATTTACGATGTGTGACAACAATTGACGAACCAACCTCATTACAGAATGCCTCGGTAATATCTGCATCATAAAATAATTGATGTATCTGACCCAGACTCATTGCATTCCAGGCAAGTGCATCTGAATATTCATCTTCTAGATCAGTAATTAATTTATAGGAGTATGAGAGTATTATAAGAAAATTAATTGTATCATTGATATTTTTTGGCTCTGAATCATCTCTCTGTTCAAGATAGTATTTTTGCAATGAGATAATTTTGGATTGCCAATTTACCGGGCGATCAATCAGATCAATATGGATTGTTTTCAATGGATTATATGTCTCATCTACATTTATACGGTACAAGTTATTTTCACCTACAAATTATTGGACTAAAAGATTTATCCCTAACTAGTATAAATTTATTGTAAATTGAGTAAATAAAGCAGTGAGTTTACAATTAATCGGATAAATCAATTACAAAATTGAGATAGAATTATGGATTCTAACCTGTCAGATCAAATACAGATATTAATCTAGTTTTTCAAAGTACTCTCTCATTATATCAAGCTGATATGGTTTGTCAATATCAAAACCGATCTCTGCATCTTCAGATACAACTAATTTGCACTGTAGATCAAGAATTTTAGACATTAATCTCTCTGCATCTTTTAATTTGATTATTTTCAATATATATTTGATCAGAGTAATTGGAGATGCAATCAGTAAACCTTTCATGAATGACTTTCTATTCTCAGTTACTAGCTTGATCTTATCATATTTTGAAGCAAGGATCTTTGCATCTATTTTTATAATATCAGCACCTGCATACTTATCCTCTATGTGAATATAGGTTCGACCATTATTTGGGAATTTTGCATCCATCACACTCTGTGATACTATTGGATAATAAAAATCAGCATCATGGTCAATTGTTGTTTGATGAAATTTCACAATAAGATCTGCTGTGATGGCAGGAATATCTGCTGTGATATGAATGAAATGATAACTATCATCAAAAAATATATTTTTTTTCTCACCCACTTCTAAAAGTTTTAATGCGGATTTATGTACTTTATCAGCTTGAGATCCCTCCATTTCAACAAATTCAACTATATCTTCTAATTTTTCAGGTAGTGTAATCATTTCTTTTGGTGGTCCAATAATTAGAATATATGATGCAATATCTGTCTTTGCAATTGCATCTAATATATAATTGATCATTGGTTTTCCTTTAATCTCTATAAAAGCTTTGAAGTCAACATTCTCCGCAGACATCAAAGAATCTCGTTCTTTTGGAGAACCTGCAAGAAGAATAAAAGGTAATTTGTTCACAAGGTATATAAAAAAAATACTTTTAAAAATCTTATTTTGACTTGTTATTAATTGTTCTAATTGAAGTTCAAATTAATATACGTCAACTACCTTTACCTCACCTCCCTCAGGTAGGGATCTTTTTTCGTGGTTAGATAAAAAAAATTGTATGTTTTTGCAGTTAATAATAGATTATTTTGTGTGAACTCCCTATTATATTGGAAAATTAATAATAAGCATCATTTATTTTGAATTAAATGAAAGCAATTCTTTCTACATTTTTAATCATAATGTTGTCACTCACCACAGCCTCTGCATGGCAGGATAATAGAATTGACTATTTAGTGGAGAAAAATGATACTAGTCCACAAATTGATGGGAATATTTCAGATTGGGAGAGTGTAAACCAGATTTATGAGACATCAATAACTCCTGTTTATTTCCAGGGAATAACCAGAGTGTATATTGAACTTAGCATTGTAAGAGATGATACTAATCTATACATATTATTGAAATTTGAGAATAAAAAAGCATATAATGATTCATTCTCAGCGGGAATTGCATTCTCAGATACTACACCAGATACAATGTCAGATTTTTTAGATAATAAAATTGCATATTATAATAGAAATGTAACTGAGCGGTATGATCTCAACAATTGTGAGACAGTCTCAGCAGAGTTAGATGATTCAAATTTCATACAACCTTGTAAAAATGATACTTTAACTGAATTTAAGGCAGAACATGGCATTGATGACAACAAACATATTTTTGAATTCAGTATTCCGCTTACTGGGGTTAATTCCACAGAGGACATAAGTATAGCCCATGGTACATATCTAAGCATAATAGTCAATATTTATGATAACATCTATAATTTTGGCCATGGAAGTATCTCTACAAATCCATTGAAATTAATATATTTTAAAATACTATCCAATCCGATATTTATCATATCTACAATAGTACTATCCACATTTATTTTTATTAAACTTATCAAGAAATTAGTTCCGGATATTGATAGAATACAATAGTTTTGAACTATCGAATAATATTGATGTAAAAACGAATTTTCATCCATAAATATCTTGAATTATTGAAATATAGGAGTTTATTAATTATTTTTTTATCAATATGCAATGTACCTAAGTGGTAATTTATCAAGCTTGAAATATTCAAACATTTTAGAATCGGAGATAAAATAGAATGTCAGAGAATGATCTATCTACATTTTTTAATGCCAAGAAAATTGGCATCGTTGGAGCTTCCAATAAATTTGGTAAAGTAGGCTATGATGTGGTCCATAACCTCTCTCAGTTTGGTTATCCAGGTGAGATAATTCCTATAAATCCACGTGATAAGGAAATACAAGGATATAAAGCCTATAAAAAATTGGCAGATTATCCGGGTACAATAGATCTAGTATTCATATCGATCCCACCAAAATACGTGAACCCAATAATTGATGAAATGGGAGAATTGGGCATAAAACATGTGGTGATTATCACAGCAGGTTACAAAGAGGTCGGTGTTGAAGGTGCACAATTAGAGAGAGAACTTGGAGAGAAATTGAAAAAGTATGGTATCAGATGTATCGGCCCCAATGTTGTGGGTATACTAGATGCCCACACACCACTCAATGGATCATTTGCATCAAGGATGCCTTTGAAGGGAAATCTCGGATTTATATCACAATCTGGAGCACTAATCACAGGCATACTTGACTGGAGTGTGAATGAGGGAATGGGCTTCTCCAAATTTATCTCAGTAGGTAATAAACTGGATATTGATGAGACTGACCTTATAGAGTATTTGGGAGAGGATGATGATACTCATGCCATCATGGCTTACTTAGAATCTATAAACAAAGGACCTCAATTCATAGATGTATGCAGAAAGGTAAGTAAGAAAAAACCGATAGTTGTGATAAAATCGGGTGCATCCAATGCAGGTGCCAGAGCAGCATCATCTCATACAGGATCACTTGCAGGTACCAACACCGCATACAATGCTGCATTTGAGAAAGCAGGAGTCTTGAGAGCAGATACAATTCAGCAACTATTTGATTCAGCAATGGCTTTCTCCTCACAACCATTACCCAAGGGTAACAATGTCTGTATCATCACCAATGCAGGAGGTCCAGGTATTATCGCCACAGATGCCTCTGAGTTTGCAGGATTAAATCTGGCACATATGAGTGCAGATACCATGGAGGAATTAAGAAAAATACTTCCACCTGCTGCATCAGTCTATAATCCAATTGATGTACTAGGTACAGGTATGTCCAAAGAATACGATGATACCATGAGAATTAGTCTGTTAGACGAGAATGTGGATATGCTTCTGATAATCATGACACCACAGGGGATGACAGAGCCTGTTAAAACTGCACAGGCAATTATTGATAATCATAAAAGACACCCTGATAAACCAATTGCAGCAGCATACATGGGTGGTGTGGATCTCGAGGAAGGTGCTAAATTGCTGAAAGAGAATGGAATACCATGTTTTACATTCCCAGAAAGAGCAATCTCTTCACTATTAGGTCTTTATCTGTATTCTGAGATACAGAAGATGCATCTAGACCTTGAGACAACACCTGTATTTGATGTGGACAAGGAAAGAGTTGCTGAGATCATAGAATCAGTGATCAACAAGGGTAGAGTTACAATGTTAGGTTCTGAGGCGATTGCAGTTGCAGAAGCCTATGGTATAACCACCCCCACCACTGAGACATGCTTCACAGTAAATGAAGCGGTAAAAACAGCAAATAAAATAGGATATCCAATTGTCATGAAAATAACTTCGCCAGATATTATTCACAAAACAGACATTAAAGGCGTTGTTATTGGAGTTAAAACAGATGAAGATGTAAAATTTGAGTTCACCAGAATGATGGATGCAGCCCGAAAATTTTATCCTGAATCCAGAGTAATTGGAGTGGATATACAGGCAATGTCAAATGTTGGCAGAGAGATAATTATGGGCACATCACAAGACCCACAATTTGGACATCTGATAATGATTGGCTCTGGAGGTGTGTATGCCAATTATACCAAAGATATACAATTTGGTCTGGCACCACTATCAGATCGTGAAGCACATAAAATGTTTGCTGGCACCAAAATCCACAAAATATTGCAAGGAGTACGAGGTGAAGAGCCAAGTGATATTAATACAACTGTGAATACATTACTCAGAATTAGTCAATTGGTTACTGATTTTCCAGAGATACTTGAACTTGATATCAATCCCTTATTTGTGTTTGATGAGGGAAAAGGTGTATCTGCTGTGGATGTTAAGATCACACTTGATAAAGAGAGAATACTTAGGAGAGAATAAAATATGACAAAGAATATACTAATAACCAGTATTAATCCAGGTGTCGGCAAAACTACATTTGCGTTTGCATTGGCCCTGAAGTTGAGACAGAAAGGTAAGAAGGTTGGATATTTCAAGCCAATTACCGATAACACAGTGGATACTGATGCACATGATGCAAAGACACTGCTAAATATGAAAGAGGATGTTAAGACAATATGCCCCACAATGGTTTCATCATATGAATATGACATGACTGACAAGCAAAAAGAGGATATATGGAGTAAAATCATGGGAGCATACAATAAAATGATTGTGAACTATGATTTTCTTATAATTGAAACATGTAGAAGAATTAATTATCTGGCATTTCTAGGCCTATGTTCCAAAGCATTGGCATCCAAATTGGATGCAGGTGTCCTTATACTTACTCAGGGAAGAGAAGTAGAAGATTCTGATAGAATTATTCTTGGCCTTGATTATTTTAAAACAGCTAAAGTGCCAGTACTGGGAGCAGTTATGTCATTGGTTCCAGATCAATTATTCAATCATTTCAAAACTGTGATTGTGCCCACACTAGAGGCAAAATATAAAGTTGATGTACTAGGATTAGTACCAGATAGAGTGACATTGGCAGCACCAACAGTAGCAGAGCTAGCCTCTACACTGAATGCAAAAGTACTTGCTGCTGAGAAGCATATGGATAAGTTGATTGAGAACTATGTCATTGGTGCTATGCAGCCTGAGAGTGCATTAAAATATTTCAGAAGATCAATGAATAAAGCAGTGATCACAGGTGGAGACAGACCACAACTAGCACTTGCTGCAATGGAAACAAGTACCTCTGTGATTGTATTGACAGGTGGGATATTACCTCCTGCAAGAGTGATATCCACTGCTGAGGAAAAAGAAATTCCCATTCTACTTGTTGGAGTCGATACATATTCCACATCACAACTTGTATCTGAGACACCTCTTTATGGTAAACTGCATATAGAACAGGCAGATAAATTGGAAGCATGGGCTCAAATACTTGAGGAAGTAGACTATAAGAAAATACTGGAAAAAATAGATCAGAAATTATAATTAACAGATAAAATCGGTATAATTCAAGTTGAAACTCATACTTGTGATATTATCTATACTATTCTTGAATATTGTCTCTTTATATATCATATTTGTTTTATAGTTTCATAGCCATTTTTAAAATTCTTGAAAGATAATAAAGTTTGGGTGTTTCCAACCCCTTTGATCTTCCTCATCTCCTCAATTATCACATCACCAAGCGTACTCATATCATCTATTGCCAATTCCACAAGAAAATCAAATGCACCTGTGATTATATCCACCTGTACTACATATTTCAGCCCAGATAACATCTTAGCCACATATTTTTGAGTGATGTCATATGCATGAGTATCATAGCCTACAAGGATAAATACTCGTAAAGGTAGACCACATTTACTGTAATTCAGTTTTAATGTGAATGAGGAGATTATCCCTTTATCAATTATTTTTTTTATTCTTCCATGAGCAGTAGTTCTTTTAATATTCACTGCATTTGCAATTGCCTGTGTAGATTGTGATGCATCTTCAATCAGCTTTTCAATTATCGAAGCATCAGTATCATCAACAACCCCAGTATCGATTATATGCTCAATTATCCATTGACGGGTCATATTTTATCCAATTAGTGGAAGCATCTTAAAATAATGGATTGTGAATAATTAAAAGACAACATAATTACAGAAATTTAATAAAAACTATGACAGATCGTCAATAAAAAAAATCAGAATAATTATACAGATTAACTACCATAACTATTTTTGAAATAGTTTTACGACAGGTTTAAATTTACATAGTAAATAATTATATTGATGAAATACAATTTATTGTTTGTTTTCGTCAAAATTAAATAGTGATTAAAATGGTAGATAAAAACAGAAAATATGGCATGTCAACTATCGGAGTACACCTAGGAGCACATGATAGTATGGATGCACAATTTCACCCAGTGAATATACCAATATATGCAAGTAGTACTTTTGCATTTCCAACCACAGATGATGGGGCTAAGATATTTGCAGGTGAATCTGATGCATATACCTATGGAAGGTTATCAAATCCAACAATCAATGATACTGAGGTCAGACTAGCAGCATTAGAAGGTGGAGAGAAAGCAATACTTTTTGGTTCAGGTATGGCTGCGATTAGCACTTTCCTTCTTGCAACTCTGAAAGCAGGGGATCATGTGATTGCAGATAAGACACTATATGGAGGTGCTCATTCTGTATTTTTGCATGTTTTACCAAATTTTGGTATTGAGGTAACGAGATTGGATACATCAGATATTGAATCTGTAAAAGCAGCATTGAAGCCAAATACAAAACTATTATATTTTGAGACCCCAACCAATCCCACATTACGAGTAGTTCCAATTAAACCTATTGTTGAGTTGGCAAGGGCAAATGAAATCATCACAGCAATTGATTCAACATTTTTGTCACCAATACTTCAGAGACCAATTGAGATGGGAGTTGATGTGGTTATTCATTCTGCAACCAAATATCTAAATGGACATTCAGATCTGATTGCAGGAGTAGTTATTGGTAATGAGGAGCTATTAGCACCAGTATTTATGGGTAGAGTACATTTTGGAGGTATGATCAGCCCATTTGATGCTTATCTACTTGGAAGGGGTCTAAAAACGCTGAAGGTGAGAATGGATGCACATGAAGTTGGCGGAAGAATAGTTGCAGATTATCTGAAAAAACAACCTATGGTGAAAGAATTACTCTATCTTGGTCACGATAGCCATCCAGGTCATGAAGTTGCCAAGACACAACAGAGTGGATTTGGAAGTATGATGACAATAATACTGCACGGAGATCTTGAAACAGCCAAATTATTTGTTGACTCACTCCAGCTAATCACAAGGGCAGTATCACTTGGTGGAGTTGAGACATTGATCTCACATCCTGCAAGTACGACACATTCAGATCTTGTGGTCCCACCAGAAGATAAAATTACTGCGGGAATTATAGATACACTGATGAGACTTTCTGTTGGAATAGAAGACCCAGAAGACATTATTTTTGATCTAGACCAGGCATTTGAGAAAATTCAATCCAAGGTAAAAATAGTTGCAGATTAGAGAATTAAAAATATTAGTAATAAAATAATTTGTAAACCAATTAAATACACATACTAGCTGAAAGATGAAATTACATCATCAAATGATTTCTTACCAAGAAAATATAAGGTATATCTTTGTAGATCTGATAATGTATCCTCAAGTGATCTGATGAATGGTCTAGTTCTTGCGATGATCTCCATAAAATTCATCTCGTTGAAGTATCGTGGTACCAGATGAATATGGAAATGTTTTATTGATCCACCTGCGATCGCTCCCTGATTCCAGCCAATATTGAGTGAATCTGTATGTCCATTATGTTTTAGCACTTTTATCGCTTTTTTAGTCAAAATGCTTAGTGATAACAGATCCTCATCAGATAGATCCTCGTAGGCAATTATATGTTCAATAGGAGAAATCAGTAGATGAGCATTGGTATAGGGATAAAGATTTAGGTATAGTATAAACCTATCAGTTCTACATACCTCAAACCCTTCAATTGCTTCATCTTTGTTTATGATACCACAGATAATACAACTATCTTTTCTCTGCATATCATATTTTTTATCTTTTTTTACATAATCATGCTTGTGATCTGCTAGTAAGGCATCATTAAACAGAGGTTTATCCCATAAACTTTCATCTGAAGGGTGATACATATGTTGACAAGAAATGAATTACTTATAATATTCATTATAATTAATTGATCTAATGTGTGTTACCATACTATTACGTTGTGAGAGATTTACAATCAGTTGTACAATTGATTTACTCAATTCCCAGAATTACTTCAGGGTTCTTCATGTTTCTATGATATTGTAATATATTCTTATTTTGAGATTTTTGTTCAATTATTTTTTCAGTTTAATTTTTCATGGGAAATGTACAAGTTTATTCAATCTTTTATCACATTATATTCTCCGCGATATTACCAAAATGAAAGAATATTTGATTATTCCAAAATATTATTGATAATGTCTGTTATTATAGCAATATTTGTGTATTCATATCTGAAAATTGGGATATAAACTGTTTATTGACTTTATAACATATATTATTGAAAAATGGACAAGTTTGGAGAATATTGCTCAATTTCAAATGCTTGTTTTTTTATCGTGAAAAAATCAAAATCCAATACACTAGCTTTAAATTTACTTGGAATATAGTGTTATTGATGTATTTATCTAAAGAGGATGAAGCCATTCTTGCAGGAGAGCATGGAGAAGCGAAGCAAATTGCTTTCAAACTACTGTTAGATGTTGGTGAATTCTTTGATGCAGAAAAATTAATTGATGTTTCATCAGCACATATCTCAGGTGTGAGTTATCTCACGGGTGGAGATGGTCTAATTGATCAGCTAGAACTATTTGTTGAGAAAGAGGCAAAGGTTTCTGTTTTCTCCACCTTAAACCCATCAGGTATGGATAGAAATAATTATCAAGATATGTATATAGATCTTGCATTTGCATCCAAGCAATATCAAATACTGCAAAGTTTCAAAGAATTAGGTGTAGCAGTGACAGCTAGTTGTACACCATATGATTTTGGACATATCCTCACCAAAGGACAACACATTGCATGGGCAGAATCATCTGCAGTTACATTTGCAAACTCTTTCTTTGGGGCTAGAACAAATAAGGAGGATTCATTATCCGTATTATCTGCTGCAATTGTTGGGAAAACCCCATATTATGGTTTCCACATTTCAGAGCATAGAGTACCAAATATTAAAATCACTGTGGATGCAGATATCAAAGAGTATTCAGACTACTCAATACTTGGAGAGGTGATTGGAAATGAATTCAAAAAACATTCATTCACTTTTGGTGCCATACCTGAATTCCATGATCTGAGAAATCCGAGACCAGCAGAATTTAAGGCATTAGGTGCATCTTTAGCCGCTTTTGGTAGTCAACTTTATCATATCAAGGATGTCACACCAGAACAGGAATTGCTAATAGATGTAAGATATGATGATGAGTTCATAGTCACAGATGAGATGATAAAAGAAACATATGCAGGTTTAACACCTCCAGATAACATCAATATCGCAGTCATCGGGTGTCCAAATGCAAATCTGGAAGAGATAG
>JAJRQD010000257.1 GCA_024280435.1 archaeon
GCGTATAGCAGGCGTTATACGACAAAACTATGCTAGTACATTTTTATTATGAGATATATAAGATCTCATGGATTCTCATTCAATATAAGAAAGATGCATTTGATAGTATAGTGGAATTAATATCCTATTTGATAATTTATATCGCTATGAACTCCACAATTAAATAATAAAAAATCAAATCAAAAATTAAATCTCTACTAACTCTGTCTGATTTGCCTGATTAACCGCTTCTTTCAGTGATTGCATCCATTTATGAACTTTATCCACCTCATCAAAGACCTCTCTTTCAGAGTATCCAAAATCCTCTACTTCCTGTACATCGTGATAATCTATGACCTTATTCTCCGCCAATCCCTTGTCATTGAGCACCTGTTCTGTTTTCAATCTGGTAGTGATGGCTCTCCATTTGATACTTTGTTCTGAAGTTTCCATTATTTCTACTCCAACAGTTTTTCTTGGAATACTACGAATTGCCTGTTCAATTTTTGGTGCAATGTCATTTTTCAGCACTAACAATTCTGGTATACTGAGTATCTCCTCTTTGCCCTCTAAATTAATTATTCTGGCCTTTGCAACCTGATTTGTCAGTGAGATCCTGATTGCCAACAATTTATCTTCCTCGATTAACACATTCAATTTATCTCTACATTCCTCGATTGAATAATTACGATTGTACTCTTTGATGGTACCTGGGATTGGTTTGAAATTTTTACCTTCTGAGATGTCTAGAGTTCGGTACTGTTTGGTGTTCTTTCCAGATAAAGATAATCTATTGGTCCAAGTACTTATTTCTGCATTGAGTTGTTTTCTACGAGCGAATGCATTTCCTAAATTCATGTTATCACCTTAAATATTGCAAGTTCGAGGCATCCTGGTTGTGGATAACCATAAGTCGATCATTGCCGAGTATTTGCCAATATAGCACTTCAGTTGTAGTTATTTCTCACCAAGAGAAAGTTTTGCGTAATTCTTGCTACATTTTACAAACGCAATTTTGACTGAAATTGGATAGGCAGTTGATACTACTGTATATTTACAGTTTGCGTAGTTACGAATCCACATTCGATCTCGAACTGCGTATTAATGTTAAACAAACTTATTTTTAAATATAACCCAACTTGACATTTGAGATATATTCTTACTTGATTTAATTAGATGTTCAATTCACTATAATTTATATATTTTATAGTTCATAACATTCAACTATTGTCAATCTCGATTAACAATGATGATCCAAATTCACAAGAACTATGATAATTGTAGATATTGAAATGTAAATAAAGATAAAATATTAATATTTCATAATAAAATATAATCTAATGGCGTTTTGTTAAATTATTTATTGATGTGATTAAAATATATCTAGATAAACTATATAATAATAAAATTCGCTGGTTTTTGATGTGGAAATATGATTGAAATAAGTTTAGGAACAATAATATCGATTGGAGATAAAGCTTTAAAAAAATTGATTAAAGTAATTAAGAAAAACAAGGTTATCGTAGTAAAGGGCCTGCAGGTAATCAATATGAGTGGTCATCCCTTGTCTGAAAAAGCAAAGTATGATATTCATACGATGCTACCTCAGATAACAATACATGACATAAATATTCCAACTATAGAAAATGAGAAAATCCTTCAGAGTGCAATTTTACTGATAGAAGAGATTTCAAACAAAATTGGTGATAAATTACTAACTGGTGAGTACATTGTTATCCCTCCTGGTTTTTCTCCACTTGCAATCTGTGTCTTCTCCTCATTGCATGGAGTAACCGGACATTTTCCAAAATTGATTTTTCTCGAGAAAAAAGTATCTGGTTTCAGCTTTACAGCTGTAAACAAAGTTTTTGATCTAGATTCGGTAAGGGACAAAGCTAGAACCTTAAGATAATAGTTTTACCTGATTATCTCTCTGCTCTTGAGTACGTATTCTCTGTATTATATAATTTTTCATATCTTACATCCTTGTTTCTTTTATTCAACTAAGTTTATTTTCTATATTCACGAATTAGATTTCAAATACAATTTTACCATCAATATATGTCTGTATAACCTTATTTCTACCATCAAGGGGATCTCCATTGAATATAAGAAAATCAGCATCCTTACCTACTTTTAGAGATCCAATTCTGTCATCAAGTCCAAGTATTCTTGCAGGATTGATTGTGATTGTCTCTAGTGCCATCTCTTCTGGTAGGCCCTCTCTGATTGCCATGATTACAGAATCTCTTAAACCCTGAATTGGAATAACCGGTGCATCGGTGGTGATTGCAATATTAACACCTGCTTTTACCATTAATCCAGGTGTTTTCATAGATCTATCAACAAGTTCTCTTTTAGATCTAGAGGTAAGTAATGGTCCTACAACTGCTGTGATGCCTTTTTCTGCAAGAATATCTGCTACCTTGAAGCCCTCGGTTGCATGCTCAATAAATAATTTGAACCCAAATTCTTCAGATAGCCTGATTGCAGTGATTATATCATCTGCTCTGTGTGCATGACATCTTCCAGGTAATTCCCCATTCATCATCTTAATCAGAACTTCTTTTCCAAGGTCTTTCTTTGGTGGCTTAATCCATTTTCTATCTTCTTCAGATTTTTTATTCTCCTCTTTTACCTTTTCCTCATATTCTTTTAGTTCATTACGGTAATCTATTGCCTCATAGAATGCCTTTCTGATGGTGTATGCTACACCCATTCGTGTTTGTGGTGCTCTCTTGTTCATCACTCCAACTCTTTTTGGGTTCTCTCCAAGAGCCATCTTAACACCAACACTATCCTTAATGATCATATCATCTACTACATGACCATACGATTTGACCACACAGAACTGTGCACCAATTGCATTTGCAGAGCCATGTGTCAATCCCATTGTCGTAATACCTCCCATACGTGCATCCTCAAATCCAAGATCAAGGGGAAATACCGCATCTTTGGCTCTCAGATAGTGTGTAGTTGCATCTGTGATCTCATTTCCATCTGCATTTGCAGGACCTGGACCGGCTCCTTCCTCCCACAGTCCCACATGGGAATGTGCTTCTACAAATCCCGGAGTTATTGATTTTCCCTCACAATCAATAATCTCATAACCATCTGTTGATAGATCTTTTCCTACACCTGTAATTTTAGTATCCTCAATCAACAGTGTACCATTCTCAATAATTTCACCCTCTATCGGGTATATTCTTGCATTTACAAACGCTTGCTTCATGTATAATTCTTTTTTGTAATCTATTTATAAAATTGCCTCGGCCTAAATTAAAATTACAATTTTATTTTTTGGAAATCGGTAAATTGTACATAAACTTTCTGTATCCATCACTGGAATGTGCATTCAAAGCCTTGCCCTCATCTATCAGTGCATAATTATTAACGTGTTCTAATCCAGGTGGGGATTGTGGTACAATATCCTCATCATTAGTATAACTATTACAACTATTAAATGATAGGCGAAACCTAAAATTTTTCACCTATTTAAATAGGAAATGGGATGATAAGTACTAATGACATTGTTAATTGTGCAAATAAACATCGTTTATATTTAGTGATATCTGATTAAATCACATTAAAACACATAACAAAATAAATTTTGAAACTATGGTAACACTTCTAAATATCACAATTATCAATAATATTTTATATTA